>CAYRFN010000082.1:0-16534 GCA_964423495.1 uncultured Desulfobacteraceae bacterium | reverse complement strand
TTGCGGAGGTTGATGCCATAGCCACCATACAGGCAAAGTACTGACTTAACCCTCCGCCCGCCGTAGCGCAGTGATGTCCCTTCGGCCTTGCAGTTGACGTCTCGTTTTTAAAAAGAGAACCCCATGCCCTGCCATGGCTAAACTGCGAATTTCTTAAAAGAGAACCCCATGCCCCTAATAGAGGCGTTGAAAGGACATTGAACAAAGTCTGGATTGCGACTATTTACAAGACCCCATATGCCGATGCCCGATTGTATTTCAGGGCCAAGCTGCCCTGGCCCATACCGATCACCATCGCTATATAGTTAAAAACCAGGGCTGACATGATAAATTGGCTTTACCAAATATACTAACGAGTCGCACCAGGGCGGGCCGTTCCATGGAACTGGGGACCCGCTTATGGGGATTAAGCGACAGCGACAGCGAAGAAATGATTCCAGCTCGTTCGACTTTTTAGAAAGAGATCCCAACGGCTATATTTAATCGCTTATGAATATTTCAGTTGAAGACCTAAAGAAAAAAATTTCTGCTGCAAAAGGAGAAACTCCTGCTGATCTTGCCCTCAAGGGTGCAAGGGTCGTCAATGTTTTTTTAGGTGAGATCCAGGAAAAAGACATTACGGTTTATGATGACATTATTGTGGGACTCGGATCGGACTTACACGGAAAAGATGAAATAGATTTAAGCGGTAAATGGATAGTTCCAGGCCTAATTGATGGACATCTTCACATAGAAAGCAGCATGCTTCTCCCTTCCAGGCTTGCTGCTGCCCTCTTGGTTAATGGCACCACCACCATTGTCTCCGATCCCCATGAAATCGCTAACGTTATGGGCCTTGAAGGCGTCCATTTTATGCTCAGGGAGAGCAGTAATATTCCCTTTGATATTTTTTTTATGGCTCCTTCGTGTGTTCCTGCAACCCACTTGGAAACCTCTGGTGCGATCTTAGAGGCCTCTGATCTTTCCGAGCTTAATAAAGAACCACGTATTCTGGGATTAGCTGAAATGATGAATTTTCCTGGTGTCCTAATGGGAGATCAAGGCGTACTTGAGAAAATAGTCCTTTTCAGAGATCGAGTCCTTGACGGGCACTGCCCCATGGTAAGTGGTTACGATCTTAAGGCCTATCTGACAGCGGGAATTCGTTCGGACCACGAAACGACCAGTCGTTCAGAAGGCCTTGAAAAGGTTGAAAACGGCATGATGCTCATGATCCGTGAAGGTTCTTCTGCCAAGAACCTTAAGGAATTGCTTCCCTTGGTCAACAGCAAAAATTCCCGTCGTTTCTGTTTAGTCTCAGACGACTTACACGCAGAGGATATTCAACAGAAAGGGCATTTGAACTTCATTGTCAGGAAAGCAATTCAACTGGGTTTGAACCCCATAACAGCGGTTCAATTGGTTACAATAAATCCCGCTGAATACTTCGGTTTGAAAGATAGGGGGGCCGTTGCTGCCGGATACCGTGCTGATTTTGTAGTTTTGGATGATTTAGAAACCTTCAAAGTGGCTTCAGTTTACAAAAATGGTCATATTGCAGTGGATCGAGGAGTATTGGTCAATTTTCCAATGAAACAGGATGAAACGACCTTTATGCAGTCAAAATCCATGAATATCGGCCCATTAACACTTGAAAGTTTTTTTATTCCTCATCTTGGGGGAAAGGCCAGAGTGATTGAATTAGTTCCCGGCCAAATAGTAACCAAAACACGTCATGCAGAAATAAAATCAACGGGTGGTGTAGTAACATCGGACATTGAATCAGACATCTTAAAACTCTGTGTGCTGGAAAGGCATAAGGCCAGCGGACGTATTGGACTTGGGCTGGTTAAGGGTTTTGGTCTCAAGTGCGGCGCCATAGCCTCATCTGTGGCTCATGATTCTCACAACGTCATCGTTGTGGGAGTCAGTGATGGAGAGATCTTCAAGGCGGTTGAGGAAGTAAGGGCAATGGGAGGAGGGTTTGTTGTAGTGCGTGGTAATGACATAATCGCTAAGGCACCCCTTGAGATAGCTGGTCTTATGTCCACTCAATCCATTGAGACCCTTGTTAAACAGTTAAGCGAGGTCAAAGAGGCTGCTTCAACATTGGGGTGCGTGCTTGAAGAGCCGTTTATGGTGCTTTCTTTTCTTGCGCTACCTGTCATACCTGAACTGAAGTTAACAGACATGGGATTGGTAGATGTTAACAGATTTGAGATTGTTCCTCTTTTTGTAGTTGAATAGCTAAATAGTTAAATCGAAAAGTCCTTAATGATAACAGAGATTTTTGTTATAAAGCAATTTCAACTTGTCTTTTAAAAATAAGGATCGAGGGGTTTCTAAATTAATAATTATCCAATGATCGTATTTGGTTAAGATGGTATAAAGATGCCATTAAATGTTTCGACTGTATAACCATTGGGCGTAAAAAGAGGTATTATGACTACTAAATCTGTTGGAATTATTTACAAACACAATCACAAGCCTGCAATGTTAGAGGCTAAAAAACTCGAAGAGTGGTTTAAGAAAAGAGGTATTAAGGCCTCTTCAGAAGAGGTAGAGAGAAAAGAGTCGTCAGTTATCCCAAAGAGTGTGAATTGGGTTGTCGTACTTGGTGGTGATGGGACACTTCTTGGGGCCGCGCGAAGGATTGGTAGGTATGGAATTCCAATTTTGGGAGTGAATCTGGGTGGGTTAGGTTTTCTTACGAGTATTCCTTTGAAACGGCTCTATCCCGTTGTTGAGATGATGCTTGATGGGCATGTTGAAGTCGAAAGTAGGATTATGCTTGAGGCAAAGGTCTTACGAAAAGACGAAATAGTAGGCCGTTTTCATGTACTAAACGACGTTGTGATAAACAAGATGGCATTAGCAAGGATTATAGATCTTGATGTGATAATCAATGAAGAATTTCTGACCACTTTCAAGGCCGATGGCCTTATCATATCTACACCAACAGGCTCCACAGCCTATAATTTGGCGGCCGGTGGTCCAATACTTTATCCAACTATGGAAACTCTTATTGTGACCCCAATCTGTCCTTTCACCTTAACGAATCGCCCAATCATCATTCCTGATACATCCATAGTTAAGATCAAGATGGGAAAGGAGACCGGGGAAGCAGTAACTTTGACATTTGATGGACAGGTAGGGTTTGATTTGTATCATGGGGACAGTGTAATTATTTATAAATCAGAAGAAAAGATAAAACTGCTTAGACCTCCGGATCACAACTATTTCAATATTTTAAGGACCAAGCTTATGTGGGGAGGGACGACCTATAGTCAAAATGCAGACCATTGAACGAGTTTTCCATGTGGACCGCAAAGATATACATTATCTCAGGTCAACTATTGAATCCTTTGATGGCATGGCCGTGGTCACGACACTCGATCCTTATGAAGCATCTATTGAAATCAGGATCTCTCCAGAATGTGAAGATCTGATTCTTGAACTATTGGATTCCTTGGTTAAGGAAGAAGGTATTCATATTGTAGAAAAAACGAAAGATTCAACTCAAAATCGTTAAGCTATAATGAATTCAACCAGAACTTTTTACATAGAAACCATGGGTTGCCAGATGAATGAGTATGATTCGGATTCTTTGGCACAATCCTTAATACGAAACGGAGGTTGTTGTGTTAATGATCCAAAGGATGCAAATATCATCCTAATTAATACCTGTACTGTGAGAGCCAAGCCTAAACAAAAGGCATTTAGTGTGCTCGGTCGTATGTCAGCTCTTAAGAGGGAAAATCCTAAAATTATACTGGGTGTTGTTGGATGCCTGGCCCAGCAACAGAGTGCCAGCTTGATAAGGAGATTTCCTGAGCTTGATCTTGTGATGGGGCCCAGGGAGTTTGGCAGGATCCATGAGGTTTTAGAAAAGATCGGTTCTTATCGGGATAAAATTGTGGCTACAAACCTCGAACAGGGGCTATATAAACGCATTTTCTGTCAGGGCTACTTTAGAGGAAAGGTCACAGGCTACATTTCTATAATGGAGGGGTGCAATAATTTTTGCAGTTACTGTATTGTTCCTTTTGTACGAGGGAGGGAGATATCTCGTTCGCCTGATGAGATTCTTGATGAGGCAAAAAAATTGATCTCAGAAGGGGTCAAAGATATAACTCTTCTTGGCCAGAATGTTAATTCATATTCTTGGGAAGAATGGGAAGGGTGGAATTTTCCTTCTCTTCTAAATGCGGTCAGCAAATTAGACGGTCTCTTGAGGCTACGTTTCACGACATCACATCCAAAGGACCTCTCTGATGGTCTCATTCAATGTTTTAAGGATATCAATAATCTCTCTCCTCACATTCATCTTCCATTCCAGGCAGGTTCAAATTCGGTTCTACAACGAATGAAGAGGGGGTACACACGGGAAAAGTATATGGAGCTTATTTCAAAATTGAGAGACGTTAAACCAGCTATTGCCATTACAAGTGATGTTATGGTTGGTTTTCCTGGAGAATCAGAAGAAGATTTTGAGATGACTCTTGATCTAATTAAACAGGTGCAATTTGACGGGCTTTTTTCCTTTAAATATTCCGATAGAATCGGTACATTAGCAGAGAAAATGGGAGAAAAAGTTGAGGATTCTGAAAAGGCCAGACGGTTAAATGTTCTCCAAACCATTCAAAAACAGATCACCCTAAAGAAAAACAGAGGACTTGAGGGAAGCCTGGTTGAGGTATTAGTTGAAGGACAAAGCAAGAAAGGCGGAAAGCTAACCGGTAGAACCGGGTCAAACAAAATTGTAAATTTTACTTGGAAAAATAATTATATTGGGCAATTAGTTAAAGTTATAATTAAAAAAGGCTCCTCAAATTCATTATTGGGTGAACCATCCTTAAGTCAATGATCATTGGATCTATTTTAGGGGTTCAGGTCTTATGTATATAGAAGATATTGATATAGAAGATATTGATTACAGTGATGAATTAGTGCTTGTGGTCGATGATGAGAAATCAATCAGGGAAATATTGGTGCAAATGTTAAGAAACATTGGCTTAAAGGCGCAATCCGTAAGTAGCGGCAAAGATGCTTTGGTCGAATTAAGACAAAAACCCTATACATTTTTATTAACTGATATAAAGATGGAAAAAATGGATGGCTTAGAATTGATTAGGCGATCAAGAAATGGTCATCCGAATGTTTGCATTATTGCAATGACCGGATATTACATGGAATACAAGTATGTTGAAGTGGTGAACGCAGGAGCTGTTGATTTCATTAATAAACCTTTTAATATTGAGGAGTTGGAAGCAAAAATAAAAAGGGCTATTATCGAGCGAAATACAAGGAAAAAGTTGAGTATTATTTCCATTACTGATTCGTTAACAGATGTTTACAATCAAAGACATTTTTTTTCACGACTCAAGGAGGAAATTACACGAGCAAAAAGGCAAAAACATAAACTTGCCTTGATCATCTTTGATCTTGATGATTTCAAATCATTCAATGACAAAAATGGGCATTTGGCGGGAGATGAGATACTTAAAGAGGTGGGGACCATAGTTAAAGAGAACATCCGGCAAGATATTGATTCCGGTTATCGTTACGGCGGTGATGAATTTGCAATTATACTAATTGACTCTGACCAAGGTATTGCAGAGGGAATTGGAAAACGAATTGAGATGGATATAGGAAACAAGTGCAATCTAACTGTGAGCATGGGATATGCCATTTATTCAAAAGGGATGACTTTTGAGGAGTTTATAAATGAGGCAGACGTGCAGCTTTACAAGGCTAAAAGATTGAAAAATATAGGTAGAGTTTCTATATAAATACAGTCTGATAATATATATTATGTAAACTAATTTATATAATCTTTGAATTACAATTTCGATCCCTCGCCTTTTTTTAAATACCTATTGACATTTAATTCAACAAAGATGTAAGGAGGCATATATTTTTATTTGGAGGTCCTATTGAATGGGCAGTGTTGTTAAGAAACGTAAGAAAAAGATCACAAAGCATAAACATAGAAAACTCAAGAAAAAAATGCGTCATAAAAATAAATAATTGGTAAAAATAATCTTGAAAGTAAAAGAAGGCAGCCCACCCTCGGAACTGCCTTCTTTTTTAAAAATTCTATATAAACGAAAATGCTTTGCCTGTAACCAACGAGTTTTAAAGGGAGTTCCATTGGCATTATGCTATATTCTACAGAATAAAGCATATAAACGGCATTTTATCTCTTGCAATATTAATATTAATTATATTTACAAAAAGTGCTAGAATGCCCCCCGACCTTTGGTCGGGGAGTTTCACTAATTTCTTATTATGTTCTTTTAAATAAAGTAAATATGAGGTTTAATTGAGGTGTGCACAATACCACATATATTAATGTATTGAATTAAAATCATATAGATGGTTTCTTTTCCGTTTCTATATCGATTCTACACTTTTTATTTCAGGAATATTTTGCTTTAATATCTTTTCAATCCCCATCTTTAAGGTCATCTGTGACATCGGGCAACTATGGCAGGCACCTGTAAGTCTAACTTGAACCACTCCATCATTATCAACATCCACAAACTCTACATCCCCTCCTTCTGCCTGGAGTAAAGGCCTTACTTTTTTGAGTGAGCTCTCAACTTTTTCTCTTAATGTCATGATTTTCTCCCTTTAAAATAAGATGATTCTTTATAGCACATATCCTTTTGGATTGCTACCCAAAAATTTTGAAAACACGTTCATTTAAGTAGTTAGATAGCCCGATAGAATTTTTAGGAGACCACCCTATACTCTTATGCCATACATCATCCGACTCCATACAGAGATAAATACCCAGGTTTGGATTCCATTTTTCCAGGTTTTCACGCATAAAAGCATAAAGTTCGATCCTTATGGGTTTAAAATAGCGCATTTTTCCATCCAATCCCATAACAAATTCACCATCAAGTATACATGTTTTTGGGTGGAGTCTTCTAATGATCGCCTTGAGTTCTGGCATAAACCTAAAAGACCCCAAACTTATCCATATAATTCCCTTAGGGTCTACATGTTTATCTATCATTTCAAGGGTCTTCAAGTAATCCTCTTTCCATTGAGGATGAGGAATAATGGGATCAAAATGAAAGCCCAGAATAAATCCTTCCAATTGACACTGCCGTGCAGATTCCAGTCTCTTTTTAAGGGTTGCCGCCCTATGCTCTTCTTTAGTTGATATGTAGGGACTATTTAAAGACCAGGAAAGGACGATTCGGTCCCTATTTTTAGATGCGAGAAGCCTTTTGACTTGTGTTGTTTTGGTTTTGAGTTCTAATATTGCATTTTTTCTTTTTGAAAATAGAGGTATAAGGAGATCGCTAAGTCCGGTAATGTGATCGAGGGCAAGGCTATCAGTGAATTCCCCAGTACCAACCCTGAAAGTCCTATTATGATTATTATCAATAATTTTAAGGATTTGCTCGAGTTCTTGTTGGATATTGACAAAAACTCTCAGATATGGCTGATTCAAATAGGATTGCAGAATGCAATAGCTGCAGTCAAGAGGACAGTTTGTTGCTACATTAAGGATTTGATAACCGCAACAGATATATTTCTTGGTTCCTGGGCACGGCTTGAAAAATTTGCCTTTATGTTGGGTAAGATATAAGATCTCCTTTCCCCTGTCTGATTTATCATGCCTTTTGCCTGATTCAAAGTCCTTTATCAGTTGAACTGGAACACCAGGCACCCTGCTCAAAATCCCATTGGTGAGAGTTTGCCCATGCATGCCCTCTTCCACAAAAACTTTATTAATGGCGAAATTGGACATTAAGCATTCTTACTCCCAGGAATTCCTTAGATCCTTTAACCCATCTATTCTTAATAGGGATTTTGTTTTTTCTACTAATTCTTTCCCATCTTTGAAAAGCACTTCGAGCCGGTAATGGGGCGCCTCAAAATATGGGGGAGCAATAACCCTGATATCCTTCGGCAAACCCAGCTTTAAGACCTTATCTTTGAAGGCCGTTTCGGCCTGATGCAGGGTTGGGAAACGTTTGGCTTTTAATTGCCGAAGCAAGGCGTTGGCTTTTTGGGGATTATTCAGATGGGTATCTGAACATATATTTTCAAAAGGTTGTTCTTTCAAAAACATAGAAACTGATTTCCCATTTATATTTGAAAGATCAACAAGATAATCAATAAGTTGTATTTGTTGGTTAACGTTAAACTTTATGTTTGATATCAAATGGAAGACACTATGTCTGCTTTCAAGGTCCATTTCCAAGAGCATTTTGGCGGTCTTTAGTGACATGTGTCCCTGGACAATATATTCCTTAATATCTTTTTTAAAGTTTTTTTCAAGGTTTATAAAAAAGATTAAAATGGGTTCATGGGACGGGAGATCCAGCAGTGGCATGTATTGTTTCAGGATTTCTGTCCTATTAAAATAATTCTCCAATCGGCTCAGAACCATGCCCTTTTCCACTTCATTTAGATTTCTTGTTGCAATATTATCATGGAGATTCAAAAGAAGGCATTCAGGAGGATATAGCTCGGATTTTGATAATATCCTACTGGGTATTTTATCCCATCCCAATGATTTCAGGGCTTGAATCCTGCGGTATCCAATAATTATGGTCATTTTTCCCTGCTTATTTTCAACTACAAGAGGAGGATTAACAAGGCCGAATTTTTTAATGGATTTTATAAGGGGTCTTAGATTGAATCCAAAACTCATGCAATATGGCCCTGGTTGATCATCAATATCCTTCAAATCCACTATATGAGGGATTATTTGTGTAATTTTATGAATTTCCATAGAATCCCCTTTACTGATAGAACAATGGAGTATTAGTTAATAAAATGTTTAGTTGAACAAAAGCCTGCCTGCCGCAGGCAGGGGTTCGATGATTCAAGGGATCAAGGGTTAATCAGACCATACCTTGACCCCTCGATCCCCTGAATCCTTTGGAAATCACCAACTCTTTAGTATCTGATTCCAGGGATGGGGTAAAGACCTTTATAGTATCACTTAAAATTGTTTGCGGCAAATAGCCAATTTGAATTATTGTTTAGTTAAAGTAATCGGCATGGAACTCAGTCCCTCGATTCATAAATTCGATGACGTATTTATTCAGACTTCGGCTGAGCTCAGTCAAAGCCCTCGGGACTAAGTGCTGAGTGAGCATTTGCTTGAGTCTCAAACATAAAAATACGTCATTTTATTTGCGAATCGAAGCACTTAGTTAATTTAAACAGGATGCTAACACTTTTTAACATTATCAGGCAATTAGCGGTTGTCATTAATGAGCTAAAATGTTACGAATTTTTTCACAGCATAATTATGATCATAAAGTCTTTTCTTCAATTCCAAAGCTCTAAGCCTGGTTATTTCTAAGAAGTTACGGCGGTGTGAAAGGCGGGTTTCTATGAAAATAGCTATTACACTATTGGGCATATTTTCTACCTTAATCTTCATTGTAACAACGATTGCAAGCCCTATCCTTTCAAACACTATCAAAGTGGGAGTTATTCTTCCCTTGACCGGAAAACTTGCCGGGTCTGGCGAGATTGAAAAGAAGTCGTTTTTGATGGCCGTTGAAGAGATTAATGCGGCTGGTGGTGTAAATGGCAAGAAAATAGCCCTGATCATCGAAGACACTGCGGGTATGCCTGATATGGGTTGCTTGGCCATAGAGAAATTAATCGTCCAGGATGAAGTCGTTGTTATAGGCGGTGGCTTTTCCAGTTCAGTAACCTGGGCCACCTCTGCAATAGCCGAGCAACACAAGGTACCTTTTGTAGTAAATACTGCTTCTGCCGATAAAATCACAGAGGTGGGAAGAGAACACATCTTCAGGCTGAATCCACCCGCAAGTGAGCATTTTAAAGCACTTTCTTCTTTCCTTACAAAAGTTGCCCTCATCAGAAGCGCTGTAGTCCTTCATGAAAACACACCTTTTG
Source organism: uncultured Desulfobacteraceae bacterium (assembly GCA_964423495.1). GTDB lineage: Bacteria > Desulfobacterota > DSM-4660 > Desulfatiglandales > Desulfatiglandaceae > CAYRFN01. Next base: position 6,649 of record CAYRFN010000082.1, on the reverse strand, counting down.
GGAATTATGGTTCAAAGAAGTTTTCAAAACTATGTAAGAGGATAGGTATAAAGACGGTGATGAAAGAGGGCTATGAGGCAGGTGTTATTGATTTCAGACCACTGCTTCTCAATATCAAGACCAAAAAACCGGATCTTGTTTACATAATTTCCCATATTATGGATGCATCCTTGTTATTACAACAGGCAAAAGAATTGAACCTAAGACCTAAGCTCTTTATTGGATATGGTGCGGAATTTACTTCGCCTAAATTTAGGGAATATGCAGGGCAAGCCTCTGAATATGTCTATTCCTCCACTTTATGGATTCCCTCAGTTCCCTATCCGGGCGCCAAGGATTACTATGACAAATTTTTCGCTAGACATAATACCCCTACAGAATACCATGGCGCAGAGGCTTATGCAGCCATGTATGTTATTTGGGATGCGCTTAAAAGGACAAAATCATGTAAACGTGAGGAAGTGAGAGATGCTCTTGCTGAAACCGATATGATGACTGTGTTTGGGCCGGTGAAGTTTGTGTCTTATAGAAAAAAGACTCAGCAAAATATTATTCCCACTTACCTTGTCCAATGGATAAATAGTAAGATAGAGACCGTTTGGCCTAAAGTAGTTGCAGCGGCAAACTATATCTACCCTGTACCGGAATAAATTGTTTTGGCAGCGTGATGAATTGCTAACATATCCTCTTTACTTCTTACCTGAAAAAGGCTTGATTCTGAATAAAAGCTTGTGAGGAATTGTGATTGTTTAGGTATTTGAAAATAAGGCATAAGAGAACTCCGCGTCTCTGTAATTTTGCCAATAATTTATTCAAAGCGCTAAATTGTTACGAGGAATCTAATATAGTTTTCCAGGAAATTGAGTCATGAGAATCCCATTTATACTTGAAAAGGCGCTGAGTCTTTATGCAAATAAAGAGGCGGTAGTATTTGGCGAGAAAAGGTTCACTTATCGACAATTCGCTGATCGGATCTATCGCCTTGCCAATTTTTTAAAGAAGATAGGGATCACCCAAGGAGACTGTATAGCGATCCTGCATCATAACAGTAACGAATTTTTGGAATGCTACTTTGCTGCCGCAGAATTGGGTTCCATATTAAACCCCCTTAATTTCAGACTATCTCCTAAAGAACTGGCTCATATCCTGAAAGATTCAGGGGCGACTTTACTCATTGTTTCCGATCGTTTTTCCTCTCAGGTATCCTCCCTTTTAAAGCAAGATACATATCTCAAAGTGGTGGTCTATACAGGTACCGGTGATTGGTCTATCCCATTGGAGTCTATGAATTATGAAGACGCCTTAAAAAACGAGGTCGCAACCCCCCCTCCCCCACTTGATATTTCTGATGAAGAAGTGGCCCATCTTTATTACACAAGTGGAACTACAGGACAGCCCAAAGGTGTAATGCTCTCAAATAAGAATGTATGCATCCACGCCTTAGCAGCCATTGCTGAGCTAAGGCTTGGAGATAGTGACAAATGGATTCATGTGGCCCCCCTGTTTCATCTTGCCGATGCGTGGGCAGCCTTTGCCATTACCTGGGTTGGGGCTAAGCATGTGATTGTTGGTGATTTTGAACCAGAGCTTGTCCTTTCTACAATGCAAAATGAGAAAGTTACAATCACTAATATGATTCCTACAATGCTGAATATGCTTGTAAATGCCCCTGGTGTGGAGAGTTATGATTTTTCCAGTCTTCGTGTAATATTAAGTGGTGGTGCACCTATTGCCCCTGAAATAGTAAAAAAAATTATGGAGACCTTTAAGTGTGACTACAACCAGACCTATGGAATGACGGAGACGAGCCCTTATTTAACCCTATCCATACTCAAGGAGGACTTGACCTATCTCGATAAAAATAAACAGTTCTTCTATAAGGCCAAAACAGGCCGGCCATTCTTAGGTGTGCTTTTGAAGGTGATTAGGGAAGATGGAACTGAAGTAACACCGGATGACAAAGAGGTTGGAGAGATCATTGTCAAAGGTGATATTGTAACAAAAGGTTACTGGAACAAACCCAAGGACACAGCAAAGGCATTGAAAGACGGCTGGCTCTATACAGGTGATATGGCCGTAGTTGATAGGGAAGGATATATAAATATTGTTGATCGAAAAAAAGATATGATAATTACTGGCGGAGAAAATGTTTACTCCGTTGAGGTGGAGAATATTCTCTATACACATCCAGCCATATTAGAGGCAGCAGTTATTGGTGTTCCAGATCCTAAATGGGGAGAAGCGGTGAAGGCAGTTGTAGTATTGAAAGAAGGTCATAACGCTAAAGAAGAAGAAATCATTCAGTACTGTAAACAGCAGGCAATTGCAAATTACAAGGTCCCGAAATCGGTGAGCTTTATCTCTGAACTACCTAAAACCGGTTCTGGAAAGATATTTAAGAAAGGACTTAAGGAGAAATATATAAATTAGATTAGACAGAGAGTACACACTCCCAAAAATCTGGTTCATCTGTACAGTGAATATGACTTTCAAGGAGCTAAACAGTTACGAATAAACAGGTTATCACTTTTTCCTTAGTAGATTATGCCAACTGGGCGTTTGACTTGATTAGTGCCGGTACCAACATCCAGGCTATGGACCAATTTCCTTCTTCCTTCTTTTCAAGGCACAAAACCGCTCCTTGTTTAAAACTGACGACTGGATTTGTTTCGGTTCCTGTGGTTAAAAAGGATGTAAGCTTGGCTAAATGGGGAAGATGACCCACAATCACAAAGTCATTTCGTATTTTTTTTATTTCTTCCCCAATCATTCTCACTTCATCCAGAGGAGAAAGACCTCTCTTTTCAAGAGGTTTCTTGTCAGGATTTAGTTTAGAGGCTATAATATCTGCCGTATGTCTGGCTCTTGCCTTTCCACTGTGGAAGACATCATCCACCTTAATCCCTACCTTCATGAGAAAATCGGCCATCTTTTTTACATCCTCTTTTCCTTGAGCCGATAAAGGTCTTTCCGGATCTTCTTCTTTTGGGACTGGTTTGCCATGTTGGACCAAGTAGATGTTCATGGCCTATTCCTCCTTACAAATTAACTGACGATTTTTTGCCTATGATTGATTCTATTCAAATGGCAGCACTAAAAATTGGCTAATGGATTTAACCTACCGAAAAATAATAACAAAACGTGAATTCATAGCTCAATCAAATTGAATTTATTTATCCGTAAATGGGTTTTTTAGGAATTTCTATTTGACAAAGGTTAAGCACATTTCTATATGTGTGTCAATTTTCGAAGTTGGGAGTAAAAATAAATGAAACACCTGTTTTCCCCTTTTAGAATAAAGAATTGTGAACTTAAAAACAGAATCGTGATGCCGGGACTAGCCTCTTTTTTAATAGAAGATGATGGATCTATCACAGATGACACTATTGAGCACTATAGACTGAGAGCCGCTGGTGGAACTGCTATGGTTATTGTTGAAGCCTGTGCTGTATCACCAGAGGGCATTGTTTCTGCCCATCAAGCAAGGATATATGATGATCGATTCATAGAAGGGCTTTTTAAGATTGCTAAGGCCATCAAATCTGAGGGTTCGGTCCCAGCTGTTCAGATCCATCATGGTGGCAGACAAACATCAATTAAGGTAATCAAACAAAAGCCATTTGCTCCGTCACCTCTCCCTTGCCCTACTATTCGAGGAGATGTGGAGCCTCTGACAATCGCCGGTATCCAGGAATTGGTCCAGAAATTTGGAGATGCCACGAACCGAGCTCTTGAAGCAGGTTTTGAATTGATAGAGATCCACGGAGCCCACGGTTATTTGATCAATCAATTTCTTTCGAGATTTTCAAACATCAGGGAAGATGAATACGGCGGCGATATCATTGGAAGGACTCGATTTAGCAAAGAGATCGTTCAGGAAGTCAGAAATAGGATTGGTAAAGATTTTCCCCTCTCCTTTAAGATAAGTGCCCAAGAATTTGTATCAAATGGTCTCACGGTTAACGAGAGCATTAAAATTCTTAAAATCCTTGTGGAAGCGGGTATTGATATTGTTCAGGTGTCAGCAGGCAATGATGCTACCCCTGAATGGATTTGTCAGCCTATGTTTATGAAAACGGCCTGCTTAGTCGACTCCGCTGAAAGCATCAAAAAGGCATTGGGTATCCCTGTTATGGCCGTGGGAAGGATCAATGACCCATTAATTGCTGATGAAATTGTAAAAGAGGACAAAGCCGATCTGATTTGCATAGGCAGGGGGCTGTTGGCAGATTCGGAAATGCCGAACAAAGCTTATGAAGGACGTTTGGATGATATAAGGAAATGCATTGCCTGTAATACTTGCATGGAATCTATCTTCAGAAAAGGTCGGGTGGAATGTCTGGTCAATCCTATGCTGGGCAGGGAAAAGGAGATGGCATTCCATCCTGCTAAGACGCCAAAAAAGGTTATGGTGGTCGGAGGTGGTCCTGGAGGGTTAAATGTTGCCTGGGTCGCTGCAAAGAGGGGGCACAATGTGCACCTATTTGAAAAACAGTCTGTCCTTGGAGGACAACTTATATTTGGTTCTGTAACGGGTTATAAAAAAGAATTGCTAAACCTCGTCAAATTTTTAAAGCGTCAGGTCGAAAAATTTGGCGTCAAGTGCCATCTCAATAAGGAAGTTACGGTAGATATACTGAAGGATGAGGACCCGGATGTGGTTATTCTTGCAACGGGCTCATTCCCTGCTTCTCCACCTGTGGCAGGAATTGATAAAAACAATGTAGTAAGTTTTGAAGAGGTTCTGGATGGGAAGCTACCGCTTCAGAAGAAAACTGTAGTCATTGGAGGTGGTCCCACCGGTTGCGAAGTCGCCCTCCACCTTACGGAACATGCGTGTCCGGTGACTATCGTGGAGATGCTCCCGGCAATCGGAACAGGACTTGAAACCATGACCCGGAAAATACTTTTAAGGAAACTAAAAGAAAACAATGTGAAAATCATGACTGAATCAAAGCTGTTAAGGGTCGAGGGTGATGGGGTGGTTGTTGCGGACAAAGATGATAATGAATTATTTATCGAAGCTGAAAGGGTCGTGATTACGATTGGTAACAGGCCGGATAATAGGCTTTACGATCAAATTAAGCCACTGGGATATGAGATCCATCAGATCGGAGACTGCCTGGAACCAAGAAGTGCCAAGGCTGCGATTTATGAGAGCGCGGTCTTGGGACGTTCTATTTAGCCATCAATTCCTTATAGGCGAACTGAATCTCATTAAAACGTCTTTCGGCCAGTTTCTTGAATTCTTCACCTAAGTAACTCACCTTATCAGGATGATATTTATTCACAAGTTGTCTGTAAGCCTTCTTTATCTCTTCCGGAGACGCATCATTCCTTACCCCCAGTATTACATAAGGGGTCTTTGATGAAGAGGACTGCCTATCCCTTTGATATGTGCTTCCGTATCCATATCGTCTTTTCCTGAAAATATAAAAATACCACCAAAGCAGACCAAGGATGGCAAGGTCATCTATCCATCCCAGCCCTATTAAAAAGTCGGGAATAAGGTCATAGGGAGAAAAAATATATAACAGACCTAAAATAGATAACAGTAATCTCATGGCATATTAATTTTTCTTTTTCAATGTTTCGCCATTTCAGCTTCTTTAATGAGTTGGTCCCCAAATTTTTTAAGAAATACGTCCAGATCTTCTTTCCAATTAACCATGACGCTGATTCCCTGCTTTTTTAGCCGTCTGTTTTCTAACAGACAATTTGCAGGTCTTTTTGCCAAGGCCTGAGAATCTTTTATGCTAAAAGCTTCAATAGATGCCTTAATGCCCAACTTATCCAAGATATATGTTGCATATTCAAATCGACTGCAATAGCCCTCGGCTGTTGCATGATAGGTTCCTCTTCCTTCATTATTCAAAAGTTCCCTTATCTGTAAGGCGACCCGATATGCCCAGGTGGGTGAACCGAACTGGTCATCCACGACCTTTAAAACCTTATCTTTACCTTGCAGGGCCTGGTTTACAATGGACTTGACAAAATTCTTTCCATTTATGCCATATAGCCATGCAGTGCGAATGATTATGTAATTTGGTGAATTGTCGCGAATAGCTATTTCGCTATCCATTTTGCTTTTCCCGTAAGCGGACAGTGGGATTGGAGTATCATCTTCAAAATATGGCTGTGGAATCATTTTTTGGCCATCAAACACGTAATCAGTTGAAATATGAACTAATTTGCACTGAAATCTTGCAGAACCTTGGCCCAGATTTCTGGGTCCTTCTATATTTATTTTTTTTACAACAAAATCTTCTGTTTCACAGGCATCCACATCTGTAAAACCAACACAATTAATAATAACATCGGGGGAAATCTCTTGTAGTTTTTCTATGACGATATCCCAACTGACAATATCCATGTCTTCTTTGTCTGGTGATATTACTTCGTGATCCTTACTAAGCACACTTTTACATTCACTGCCCAGCATACCTGTGCTGCCTAAAATGAGTATCTTCATTTTCATTTGCCCCTTGGATTTTTTGTCAAACCAAATGAGTCTAAACACTTAATAATATTATAATGTTTATAAAAAAGCCACAAAATATTTAGCTTTCTTTCTGCTTTTCAAACATTTATTAAGAGGTTCTTCTCCGAATTAGTTGAAGAAAGCCTGGTAAATTTTCAGCGTAAAGTA
>CAYRFN010000081.1:0-17319 GCA_964423495.1 uncultured Desulfobacteraceae bacterium | reverse complement strand
TGGGAAGGCAAGGAACGCAGAGTGAGCTAAGGCCTTGTCCGCAAAGATATCAGTATCACTGATGTTCTGTAGCTTTGAACATCATTAGACATATTGTCCTCTATCCAATAACTCCGGTTGCGATAAGTTCATCGCGAGGAAAACGGCTCAAGAGCTCAGCACCCTTCTCCGTAACGACAACCATGTCCTCAATCCTGACGCCCATCCCGGGTTCGCCGTCCCTGCTCTCAATAGCAATAACCTGACCAACTTTAAACGGCTGTGGATACTTCAGGGACCAGAGCCTGTTGATGATCGGCATTTCATAAAGGAAAAGGCCGATACCGTGACCGATCTCTATCGTAAAGACATGATCCTCATCATCATAGCCCCAGGTGCTTGCCGGTTTAAATTGTTTGGCGGCATCTGCGGTTGTCGCACCGGGTTTTATTTCCTCTATAATGGCGTCCTGGTTTTCTATAAGCCTCTTATAGAGGTCCTTCTCTTTCGGGTTTGGCTTTCTACCGGTTATGAATGAACGGTACAGGCAGACCTTGTAACCAAGGTATCCGAAATTGGTAATATCGCCGTAAACCATGTCTCCCGGCTCTATGATTCTGTCAGTCATGGCCAGGCCGCGCTCAAAGGTGCTGGGGCCGCTGAAGAAGGGTACCACGCCGCCAATCTCGGCCCCTGACTCGATCATGGCTTGGTAGCCGATGGCCGTCAGATCGATGTCGCGCATGCCCGGCTTTATTGACTCGTAGAGCTTGTACCAGGCTTTGTCGGTGATGGCCGTTATCATTTTTAGACAGTTGATTTCATCGACCGTCTTGACTTCCCTGGCTTCCATAAGCAACGGCTGCGCATCAAAGCTCTCAACGCCCAGTTCAGCCAGGGCCCTGTGAGCATGCCCATCCAGGGCGGTCACGCCCAATTTCTCGTCGGCCAAGCCCTTCTCCTTCATCTCTTCAACAATTTCAGAGGCAAATCGCTTTGCCGTTTCCAAGGTGGCCTCCGGACCGCCTACGCCGCCAAGCCAGCAGCGCGGAAGCCGCCAGTTCTCTGCCTTTACCCAGGGCCACTCTTTTCTCAGTTCCTGCCTGCCGGCATGTTCCCAGATAACCGTCTCATGCTCAACAAAGAAAAGACAGTATCTGAGTCCGGGCTGGAAGGCATCCCCGGGTAAACCGGTGGCGTATCGGATATTGTCCTCCCGTTGAAGGAGCAAGACCGCCACTCCATGCATTTTCATGAACTCGCGTAATTTATTGGCCCTTTCTTCCCTCATGCGGGTTGTATTAATACGCTCCTGCCAATCAACCGCCCCCGCCCCAAAAGATAGTCGAGATGCAAATTTTACCATTTGGAAATTTCCCCTTTCATTCTGATTGTCCGGTTAAATTTAACCCCGGTTCCCGCCGGACACGGGGACTGCCTTTCAACAGAACATGAATTATGAATGCCAACTTACATAGGGACCGACGATTTGTCAATGTGGAATCAGCACAAAACATACAATGTATAAAGTTAGGACTGAATTTCCCACCTGTTTAAGAAACAATTAATGGGGAAGCAGGAAGCGAAGATGGAAGAGCGCAGAGGGCTTCTGTTGCAGGCTACCCTCCCGCAATCAGAAGTGCAATGGTTATTTCATCACCATCGCTAACAGGCTTAGCCAGTGGATCCGGTTCGGTACGCGTGTTTTCTACATTATGAAAGATCATAATATAGTGGAGCAATTTACCCTGTTCGTTGAAAATCCTTGTCCTAATGCCGGGGAATTGATTCACCAGGTCATCGAGGCATTGCCCGATTGTGCTGCCATTGACCTCAACCCACTCTTGGTTATTGGTTAATGCTTGCAAGTGTGGATAGTGGATCATTACTTTTTGGCTCATCATGACTCCCGGCTGTTTATGGACGCGTTTAAAATGACATACTTCACCTATTTTGTATATTAAGATATTTTTACATTCGCTTCAAGACTATATATGTATAATAACCGAAAATATCAAAAGAAACTATTATATCAATTTGTTAAAAGATTCCACCGGGAGACCCCCGAAAAAAAAGGATATATAAAGTATTTATAATGATTGTTGACAAATTGTAGAGGGGACTATATTCTCCCTTATAATCGTAGCCAAGTCTTTTTTTGTATAGAAAGATCAGGGTTTGGTAGAACCCATTTTAGCCAAACCTTGAAAGATGCACGGTTTTTTATTCGCATTCACCAGAATACCCCGCATCTTGCAGCGGGGCGCTTCATAGGGATCAATCGTTTACGATAAAAAAGGCAACCATGAAATCGTTAAGGAAAGGGGTTTGAGCCATGGGTATTCAAGGAAAAGTTGCGGTAATCACAGGAGGAGAGGGGCCGCTGGGCAGGGCGGTAACCCAGAAGTTCCTTTCACAGGGCGCCAAAATTCTTATAGGCTGGAATAGCGCTGAAGAATGGGAGGAGGCAAGAGGACTTATTCCCAGCGATTACAAGGGAAAGTTTGCTGATATGCAGGTCGATTTGACCAAGGAGGATCAGGCCGAGAAATTGATGGAAAAGGCCAAGAATGAATTTGGCACCATTGACATCCTCCTGCACGCGGTAGGTATGTTTCGCCCAGGACAGATGATCTGGGAAACGGATACTGCAATATTGGAGAAATTAATAGACGTAAACCTGAAGTCCGCTTTTCTCTGTACGAAGTATGCCATAAGGATCATGCTCGAAAAAGGACGTGGACGCGTTGTTGTATTTCCTGCCAGGGTCGTATTGGAGCCACAGCCACGCTTTGGCGCCTACGCAATCTCTAAAAGCGGGTTATTAACGCTTACGCAAGCACTGCGGGAAGAACTGAAAGATACGGACATTACCGTAAATGCCGTTATGTTTAGTGTATTGGATACGCCCAAAACAAGGAAAATGCCGAATCCGGAACCCGACAAATGGGTGAAACCAACGGACGTGGCGGATTTTCTAAGCAGTCTATGCTCAGATAATTGCGACGCCCTGAGCGGATCAACGCTAAAATTGTTCGGCAAGCTATAGCGAAACCCCTGTGTCTTAAATTACCCCCCCAGTTGAGCTTTGGCTCCATTGGGTCCCATAAAACATTAATAAACACAAAATAGAGAGGAGGTTTCAGCATGGCATTAGCTGGTAAAGTTTCAGGAATTAGCATCAATGCTCAGACATGCAGTGGGTGCCGAATGTGTGAACAGGTGTGTGTCTTTTTTCATGAACGTGAATTCAATCCAAGACGAGCCAGGATCAAGGTCTTAATAAATGAGAAGGAGGGCGTAAACGCTCCGTTACTATGCAGCCAATGTAAGGCCTGCATATCTACCTGTAATCGAGATGCCCTGTCCTGGGATGACGAGGTCGGGGTAGTAAGGGTAGATGCCGAAAAATGCAACAACTGTGGCCTTTGTATAGATGCTTGCGAGGAAGGCGCAATATTCATGGACCCAATATCCGGAATAGTGAACATCTGTGACCTTTGTAACGGCGACCCGGAATGTATAAAGTGGTGCCCTGAAGAAGTGCTCAAGCCAATCGACAGTTCGGAATCGAAGGCCGAGCCTGAGAATAAGGCATGAAGAAGGGTGAATGCATTATATTTATGATTTAATATTATTTTAGGAGGTGTTCAGATGGCTAATTGGCATGGTTGGGCTGGAAATATCCTCAGGGTAGATCTTTCCAATGGGAAAATAGAAAAAGAGCCGCTAACTGAGGATCTGGCATACAATTATATTGGTGGTCGAGGAATTAACTCCAAGATACTATATGATGAAACAGGTCCTGACACGGACCCTTTAGGACCGGATAATAGGGTAATAGTAGGGACCGGCCCCACAAGCGGCACATTGGGTCTGGGAACAGGGCGATTTACCGTTACTTGCAAGTCTCCTTTGACAGGAATTCTTGGTGATGCCAGCGGGGGGGGGCATTTTGGAGCCGAAGTAAAATTTTCCGGATATGACCATATTATCGTGCAGGGTAAATCTGAGAAGCCCGTCTATCTATGGGTTAATGATGACGAGGTGGTAATAAAGGATGCCCAACATCTATGGGGTAAAACGACCTGGGAGGCCTCAGAACTAATACGGGAAGAATTGGGCGATATGGATATACGGAGCATATGTATCGGTCCGGCAGGCGAAAACCTGGTCAATTATGCATTTGCTATCGCAGACGATGAAAGGGTCCCGGCCGAAACAGGTACAGGCACAGTGATGGGATCGAAAAACCTGAAGGCAATATCTGTACGAGGTTCTCGATCAGTCACAATTGCTCACCCGGATAAATACTATGAGATCATCAGGAAGTGGAATCAGGAAATTGAAGAACAACAATTATCTGGCACCCATAGGAAGATAGGCAGTGCGTATCTTGTAGACGTATTCCAACAGGTTTATAATCTTGCCATCAATAATTCCCAGAAACTCCACCTGGATGACGAAGAACAATTCAAGAAATTAAGCGCATCAACCTTTTTGGAAAAATATTTGGTGAGGAGCATCTCCTGTTTCGGCTGTCGCCATGGATGTCAAAAATTCGTACAGGTTTTAGATGGTCCTTATGCGGGGGAAAAGGGCATGAGGCCTGAATATGGTCCCACCGTTTCATTATGCACACAACTCGGTGTTTTTGAATTCGTATTTGGGTTTAAGGCCACAAATCTGTGCAACCAATACGGTTTAGATGCGCAAGAGCTTGGCCCTACAATCGCCATGGCAATGGAATGTTATCAGCGGGGCATACTGAAGAAAAAGGACACTGACGGACTAAGACTCAAATGGGGAGATAAGAAAGTAATCCTCGAGCTAATCAGAAAAGTAGCGTACCGGGAGGGATTCGGCGATATCCTGGCTGAGGGCTGTTATAAGGCAGCCAAGCGAATAGGCAAGGGGGCGGAAAAATACGCCTACCACATCAAAGGAAAGTCGCATCCTGACCGCTTAACGGCTTATGTCCCTTGTGTACTGGGGTTTGCCCTTGCCTCCCGTGGTTGGGACCACCTGAGAGGTACGGTATTCCCCCATGTAAGTCCAACCCATGGACCGCCCAAGTTTTGGGATTACGACCCTGCATATGCCAAAATGGTGACTGAAAGAGATCATATTGATACGGGTGCTGATTGTCTGGAGATGTGTAAATGGCTTACTGAGTTTGAACTTATGGAGGAAGGTAGCGGAGGTATTCCCAGGATGGCTGAAGTCTTATCAGCAATAACCGGAGTCGACTTCAGCATTGAACGCCTTACCGAAGCCTGTGATAGGGTATATAATATTGAGAGGGCATATCTTCTCAGGATGGGGCTCACCCGCGATGATGACATTGCGCCGCATCACTTCTATGAAACACCTATTCCGGAAGGGCCTTCAAAGGGAATGACACTTGATAGGGAAAAATTCGAGGAATTAAAGGATGTATTTTATGAACTTAGAGGAGGGGATAAGAAAACAGGCGCGCCCACGAGAGAAACCCTTGAGAAACTGAACATGAAAAGCGTGGCCGACGACCTGGAAAAGATTGGAATTTACTAATAGAGGGATGATCCGTCATCAGAGGCAAGACCAATGGTCTTTGTCCTAGAGACCAACTCATTCGAAATATCTTTCAAACAATTGTGGCTAAAGCGAAGGGGGGTGAAACAGATTATAATAGTTGTGGGTTTAAAGTGAGTATTTAAAGAGTTAAACCTTTATGGGCTCTACGCTTGGGATTTCGACCATGATATTCATGGTCATCGTGGCATCACAAACATTTACCGAAATCCTGGCCTTTAGCGGCGCAAGCCAAGGATTGATAGAACTTGCCGGCAGTGCCCCTCTACCTCCGATACTCATTATCGTGGCTATGCAGCTTGTGCTGCTTGTATTGGGTATGTTTATGGCCGTGCCTGCCATCATCATGATTACCACTCCCTTGTATATACCTATTATTAAGACATTGGGCTTTGACCCTGCATGGTTTGTGGCCATATCGCTGATCACCCTTGAGTTGGGGTGTGTTACACCGCCCTATGGTCTGAACCTGCTCATTATGAAGAGTGTCGCCCCACCCGGAACACCCATGGGGGAAATTATCCGGAGCGTCCTGCCTTTTATTGGAATTTGCCTGGTTGCGGTGGGATTGGTAATCGCTTTTCCTATATTAGCTCTCTGGCTGCCAGGTACGATGCACTAAAGGAAGCCAACCCATGAAGGGGAAAACCTATTGCTGCAAAAGTCGAGGATGTTACAGAGCAAGTCGAGAGGAGAAAAAAATTGAAAACTATAGGGAAAGCCCTGGACCCTTTTTTAATCGGTAACCCCGCCGCAAGCGGCGGGGTATTAAAAATCCAAATAATGTAATTCTCTTGATGAAATAGATTCTTCTCTTTTTGATATCTGCCCACAGGACGGCAGGCGAGAAGGTTTAAACTTCATGTTCCTTCTTTGTGCCTTCGCGTCGTGGCTGAATTGTTAGAAAAAGCTAATTAAGAATTCCATGAATAAGAAAACAGATAATATGCTGGGTATGACCGATGAAAAATTCATAGGCCTATTGACCGAGGGGGTTTTTGAGTAAATAGCTTAAAAGGACATCTATCCGGCTTAATGCCAAGAGGGAGGAAACATTGTGTCAGTGCTAGTTTACGAAAAGAAGGACAGGATCGCGTATATTACCTTGAATCGTCCCGAGAAAATGAACGCCCTAAATAGTGAGCTCCTTGACGAATTAGCAAAAACATGGCAGGACTTCAATGAAGATAATAATGTCTGGGTCGCCTTGCTGACCGGGGCGGGGAAGGCATTTTGTGTCGGCGCCGATATGGGCAGTATCGGTGAACCGGGAATCGAGATTGGGTTCAATGTTCTGCGGGAAGACCCCACCACCCATGCCGTCAATAAACCCATTATCGGTGCGATCAACGGCCATGTCTTCGGTCGGGGTATCGCCCTATTCCTTGCGTGTGATATCCGGATTATTTCAGAAAAAGCAACGATCGGCATCCCGGAGGTCAAATTCGGTGTCATACCCGGTGATACCAATGTCCTGGAATTCAATATCCCCCCGGCCATTGCCCGTGAAATGTTCTTCACGGGAGACAGTATCACGGCCCAGCGGGCTTATGAGATTGGTCTGGTAAATAAGATCGTAGAACAAGAGAAATTGATGACTGAGGCGACGGCCATGGCAGAGAAACTGGCGGGGAATTCTCCTCTGGCAATGCAGGGCATAAAGCAGATGTTCGGTCGAAGGAGAGATATGGATTATCGAAGCGCGGTTTCAATATATGGAAACGTCAATCGTCGCATCCTGAAGAGTAAAGACTTTAAGGAAGGCATGACGGCCATAAAAGAGAAGCGCAAGCCGAATTGGAAAGGGATTTAACCATTCAATCTAATATAAGGAGTTGAATTATGTCTGAGCAGATTCCCTTTAAGGAGGGTATGTTGACCGAGCCCTTATCTCCCCCGGAAGATGTGCGTTTGAAAGGTGTTAAGTGTCATTCTTGCGGATCTATGGCTTTAGGGGGTCGTGAATACTGCATAAATTGTACGAGTACAGATTTGGAAGAGCATGTTTTCAGTAAATACGGCGAAGTCTCTATGCACACCATTATTCGTCATCCTCCACCGCCACCATACCCGAAGGATAAGTTTCAGCCGTTTCCGGCGGCATGGGTTAAACTGGAAGACGGACTCTATATCCTGTCCGAGTTGACAGACATTGGGTTGGAAGAAGTCAAGACCGGGATGCAGGTCGAGATGTTTGTCCAAAAGGGCTGGGAAGACGAGAACGGCAATGATGTGATTATATACAAGTTCAGACCAAGTAAGTAAACAAACAAGGAGATTACCATGGGAAAAGCCAAGATTGTCGGTGTTGGGATGACCAAGTTCGGTCGATTACCGGAAATAAGCCCAGAAGCCTTAGCAAAGCAGGCGATAGAGAGTGCATTGGCTGACGCCAATGTAGAGTTCAAAGATATGGAGGCTATGTTCCTATCTAATAGCGGTACTATGTATCCCGGTATTGGACCGAAGGCAGCCCTGCTGTATGGAAGGACCACCATACCCATCGTAAATGTTGAAGCAGCGTGCTCGGGAGGCGGCGCCTGCCTTCGGATGGCGGAAATGGCCATAGGACAAGGCGAATATGACATGGTGCTCGCTGTGGGCGTTGAGAAACAGCCCAAAGGTTTTCTGGCTCCAGCTATTTCCGGCTATGAACCATGGCAAGCCCTTGCCGGGCTTACCCAAAATCCAATGTTCTGGGCGATGAAGGCTCGAAAACATATGGAGGATTACGGAACCACCATTGAACAAATCGGTATGGTATCCGTTAAGAACCACAAGAACGGCGAACTAAATCCCAATGCTATGTATCAAAAGGCGATGACGCTTGAGGAAGTTTTGAATTCCAGAGTAGTATGCGATCCCCTTACGTTGTTTATGTTTTGCGCGCCAAATGACGGTGCAGCCGCAGCTATACTTTGTAGTGATAAAGTAGCCAAGAAATATACGAACAAACCCGTAACCTTGGCTTCCTGTGCTCACAGAATAAGCGCCTATCCTGAATTGGATGTAGGCAACTTCTTCGGCTTTGAAACAGATAATAAACCTGTCACAACAGTTGCAGCCCTTGAGGCATATGAAAAGGCGGGAATAGGTCCTGAAGACATATCCTTCGCAGAGCTGCAAGATACCGATGCCTCAGGAGAGATAATGTTTTCAGAAGAACTGCTTTTCTGTAAGCCCGGAGAAGGCGGAAAACTCGTGAGTGATGGCGTGACAGAATTAGGCGGGCGCCTTCCGATCAGCACCGATGGCGGCATCATATCAAAAGGAGAACCTGTCGGAGCATCTGCCCTGGGGCAGATATATGAAGCCGTTGTACAACTAAGGGGTGAAGCTGGTAAGAGACAGATAAAAAATGCGAAGGTTGGCCTTTGTCATGTCAAAGGTGCCCTTGGGCATTCATGCGTTACAATACTGACGGTTTAAACCGTGTGTAATTCTCATTAGAATTTTTATGAGATATGGCCTTGAGAGAACAGGCATGACCCCCTTAATGACGCTTAAGTTGATGCCAATGGGCTCTCGGGATCAATTCCAGGCCGAAAGAATTTAAAATAATCAGGAGATATTCAGTGGAATATGCAACATTGCTTGTAGGACGGGAAGGAAACATCGGGTCGATTACGTTAAACCGCCCAAACCAGATGAATGCCTTTACCCCTGAGATGTTCGATGAGTTTATCCAGGCGTTATTGGAAATGGATGCCGACGATGATGTGCGCGTCGTCATCATCACCGGGGCGGGGCGGGCCTTTACCGTGGGGTTGGATATCGCCGAAGCCAGTAAGGGGCCGAGCGAGTTTGACAAGCAGGTCGTGCCGCTGCAGGGCACGCTCGCCTGGACGGCACAAATTATGAGGAACCTGAAGAAACCCATCATATGCGCCATAAATGGTGTTGCCGTGGGCGCCGGTTTCTCGATAGCTTTAGCCAGTGATATAAGAATTATGGCTGAAGAAGCACAGATAGGCGGGCCCTTTCTCCGTGTGGGCCTTATTCCCGAGATCGGATCAACTTATAACCTGCCGCGACTGGTTGGAATGGGGAAGGCCTGTGAGTTGGTTTTTACAGGCAAAATGATTGATGCAAAAGAAGCAAAAAAAATAGGATTAGTGAATGATATAGTACCTAAAGATCAATTAGAAGAAGCAACTAATAAAATGGCAAGTCAAATTGCCACGGCAGCTCCCATTCCACTTCAGCTGGCAAGAAAGGCATTATATCAAGGTTTGGACTCTGATTTAGCCACCCAGATACAGTTTGAGCAGCTTGGTCAGAGCACATGCTTTAAGACGGAAGACTATAGGGAGGGGATGAAGGCCTTCCTGGAGAAACGGAAGCCGGAATTTAAAGGCGAATAAACCACATGCATAAGAGGGTAACATGGAAATAAAAAATGTTGGTGTCGTCGGCTGTGGCATAATGGGATCGGGCATTGCGCAGGTCTGTGCCCAATCAGGCTATGGGGTGACGGTGCTGGAGGCCAATCCCGATCTGTTGGCCAAGGGATTGGACTCCATTAAACGATTCTTGGATAAGAGTATAGCGAAGGGCAAAATATCCCAGGAGGAAAAAGACGCTACGCTAGGGCGCATCAATGGAACAACCGCTATAGATGATTTCGCTGCTTGTGACCTGGTCATCGAGGCCATTCCGGAAAAAATGGATCTAAAGAAAGAGGTGTTTTCCAAGTTGGATCAGACCTGTCCCGACCATACGATCCTGGCCAGCAATACGTCAGCCCTGTCCATTATTGAAATCGGCACAACAACCCGTAGACCGGGTAAAGTACTGGGCATGCATTTTTTTAACCCGGTTCCCATAATGCGACTGGTGGAGGTTATCCGGACATTGGCCACCAGTGAGGAGACGATCGAAATCGTCAAGACTTTCGGCGCATCTCTGGGGAAGTCGATAGTCGTTGCCAAGGATACGCCCGGCTTTATTGTGAACCGGCTCAGTATTGCCTATACCATCAATGCCGTTCGTATGCTCGAGTCCGGTATTGCCACCAGGGAAGATATCGATACCGCGGCAACTCATGGATTGAATTATCCTATGGGGCCGCTGGCTTTGGCCGATTTCCTTGGCGTGGATACACTTTACTATGCGGCATCCGATATGTACGAGAAGACGCATGATCCCATTTATGCCCCACCCATATTGCTCCAGAAAATGATTGCCGCCGGCTGGTATGGACGCAAATCCGGCAAGGGATTTTACGATTATTCATGAACCCAGGAACCGATCGATAGGGTCAAATAAATTTGGTGCCAAATAAAATTTGGAGGTAAGCGAGAATGGCAGACAAAGATGTTGTTATTGTGATGGGGGTCAGGACCCCCTTTTCGCCTTTTGGCGGTGTCATGAAGTCCATGCACAGCGTGGATTTGGGGGCCATGGTCCTAAAGGAATTATTGGCCCGCACGAATGTAAAGGGTGAAGATGTCGATGAAGTTTACTACGGCATGTCCACCCCGGCGGAAGCGGCCTTGTTAAACAATGTGTTGGCACGCCAGGCCCTTTTAAAGGCCGGCCTCCCACCGGAGACGGTCTCCATGACCATCGATCGGGCCTGTTGCTCTTCCATTGCCACGGCCATACTGGCTTTTCGCAGCATTAAAGCCGGTGAAGGCGCGGTCTTTCTTGCCGCCGGCGCCGACAACATGAGCAACGCCCCCTTGATACCGCCCCCCGCGATCCGCTGGGGGCAGCGGATGGGGCCCATGGAATTTCGCGACTGCCTCTCTCCATTGGGTCATATCTGGATTGCCGGTCCTGAGGCAAAGAATGCAGGAGAAACGGCTGTTGAATACGGCGTCAGTCGTGAGGATCAGGATCAATGGGCCTATCAAAGTCAAATGAAATATCAGGAAGCCCTTAAGGCAGGAAAATACAAGGTGGGCGAAGAGCTGATGGCGGTGGACGTCCCCCAGCGGAAAGGCGCTCCCGTCGTTGTGGATCAGGATCTTTTTCCAAAGCCTGAGACCACGATCGAGAAACTGGCGAAGTTAAGAACGATCTACGACAGCCCGACGGTTACCCCTGGAAACGCACCCGGATTGGATACCGGGGCGGCCGGACTCCTGATCATGACGAGGAAAAAGGCAGAGGAATTCGGCCTCACGTCGCTGGCCACCATTGTAGCCTCGGCCAGCGTATGCACAGCGCCGAATCTGCTTGCCGTAAACCCGGGACATGCCATTAAAAAACTTTTGCACAATGCACACATGAACCTTGATGATATTGATTTGATAGAGATAAACGAGGCTTTTGCGGCTGTGCCGCTCGTGAGCGCCAAAATTTTGGGGGATCTCGACGAAAAAAAGACTCAAAAGATTTTGGACCGCATGAATGTGAACGGTGGAGCCATAGCCATCGGTCATCCCGTAGGCGCGAGCGGCGCAAGGCTTGTCATGACCCTGATGTATGAATTGCGAAGGAGAGGGGGAGGAATCGGTGCCGCTGCAATTTGCGGGGGACTGTCCCAGGGTGATGCACTCTTGATAAAGGTTGAGTGATGCAGGATATGGCATGGAAACTGAAATTCCGGAAAGAGATCCCGGTCTCTAAATTTTTAAAGGGGAAGTGCGATGCCTGCCAAAACACGCATAGTGCGTTTTGCCTGCCTCGGTTGCCACTGGGTATGCCAGGTGCGGCTTCACCTTGAAGGGGAGCGTGTGGTTAAAGTCACTGGAGAGCTTGGCAGTCCGACCTTCCGGGCGGAAACGCAGCCGCGGAACATTAGTATCAAGTTATAAAATAGCTAAGCGATTTTATTTAACGTCCGGCCACGGACTCCGAAAAAAGGATTAAGATTAGTGGCTGACGCAGACCTGCCTGCCGCAGGCAGGGATTGAGCAAAAGGGGGCGTTTTTAAACTGGCTCTAAAACTGACCAATAATGGAGGTGATAATGAAATAGTCTGAAATGTCTGTAGGATAAAATTATGGGTAGATAAACGGAATATAAATAAGAAGAAAAGGTAATTATCAGGAAAGGAGATTAAAAATGACAAGAGGTGCACCAATACCAGAGAAATGGGATTATGAAACGGATGTTATTGTTGTCGGAGCTGGAACAGCCGGTTTCCCGGCTGCTATAACAGCCGCCGACGCGGGTGCCAAGGTGTTAATCCTGGAGCTATTGCCGATGACCGCGCCAAGTCTGGGGCTGATTAATGTCGGTCCCGCCTTCGCAGGCACTGATGTCCAGAAAGAGCTGGGAATTGAAGATTCACCGGAGGAATACTATAAAGACGGTGTGGAACTGGCCCAGGGAGACCCGGAATTGTGGAGGGTATTTGCCGACAATCAACTTGACACTTACTACTGGTGCCAGGAAATCGGCATGAATTTAGGTAAAGACCTTTTTCCGCCTCCGGGACACAGGATAAAAAGGGGTATCTGGAAAAAGGGCCCTGAAATGGTTCGAACCCTTGAAAAAACGGCCAAGGCGAAGGAAAACATAGAAATAAAATATTCCTGCAGGGCGACGAGGCTGATTACGGACCCCGAAACCGGCCGGGTCTTAGGGCTTAAGGTCAAAGTCAAGGATGCTGAACAGGACTTCAAGGCGAAAAAGGCGGTGATTCTATGTACCGGCGGTTTTGGCCGGAATAAGGAGATGGTAGAGGAGTATGGGCCTTATTTTGCCGACTGGCTTCCCACCATGTGCCACGGACACCTTGGAGACGGGCTTAAAATGGCAATGGATGTAGGTGCGGCCACAAAGCATCTCGGTCGTGCAGTTTCCGGTTCCTTTGCCGTAGACACTGAGACAAAGACGGGTATCATGGATTTCGTCGGGTATAGCGGGGGAATATACGTCAATATTAACGGCAAGAGATTCGACGATGAATCCGGCCGCGTTCGGTTTTACGGACTTGTAACCGAAGAAGGAATGAAGCAACCGGGAAAGGCTTGGTTCGGGATTATTGATGATAAGATTAAAAATACCACCCTTCGCCCGCATATGTTAAAAAAGGCCAAACCGGTGGAGGCGGATACGATTGAAGAACTTGCTGAGAAAATGGGGATAGACGCGGCCGGGCTAAAGGAGACACTGGATAAATACAATAGTGATATGGATACAGTGGGTTATGATACCGTATTTGACAGAAGGACTCAGGAGGGCTGTGAGGGCACCCCGTTGAAAATTGATACGCCCCCGTTTTATGCCTTCAGATGCACGGGAGCAACTTCTTCATTCAAAGGGGGCTTGAAGAACAACGGCAAGGCACAGGCGCTCACGCAGTACGATGAAATTATCCCAGGTCTCTATGCTGCCGGTGAGTTGACCGGAGGTCTCTGGGGATATGAGGGCACCTATTTGCCCTGCACGATGGTCACAGCGTCCATGACCTTTGGTCGCATCGCCGGTAAAAATGCGGCCAAGGAACCATCTTGGTAGAGAAGGCGCCTGCAATGGAAAGGTTTAAACAACTCTTACCTGAAATAGCCCGGATAGAGCCACTAGGGGATACTGACGGGGTCAATTTTTGGGAAGCCTATGACGAGTCAGATTCGTTAATCGGGTATGCCTTTGACGCCGTCGTCCCCGAGGTCGTTCCGGATATTCCCGATATGGAGGAGATGGACAAATATCAGGTCGTCGGCCTTGTGGACCCAAAGGACTACAAAATCATCAATATTGACATCTCTTTACATCCGGAGGGTCCTGAGGAGCCGTGGACGATGGAAATTACGGAACCTGAATTTGAAAGACAATATATTGGCTTAACCGTAGAGGAAATAGATCTGTCACCTGACGGTAAGATTGATGCGATTACCGATGCCACGCTTTCTTCAACCTGGATAACCGATGCCATACGTGAAAAAGTAAGTGAAGTAATCAAGAGGGCGAGAGGTACAGCTTAGATAATTTTCGTTCTTTCTCATGAGATTTATGTGAAAAAACCAGAAGGCCCCGTGTTTTGCACGGGGATGAATGGCCACCGGGGCTTTGGGGCATGCGCCCCCAAGTCGAATTGGCATTTTCTTTAGAAAAAGTTCCGACCTTTGGTCGGGGTTCTTCACTTGCAATGCTCTTAGCCGTAGGGAGCAACGCCATGGAAAAGAGGCTTCAAGGGCTTGTATAATGAAAGATATTCCCCTCCTTCAAAGATCTGAAGTGTTATGCCCTACATTATTTCCAAGTATAAATGTTAATATCTTAGCTTATATACGGATAGTGCTTTGATTTATTTAGTTTCCTCCATCGGATAATATGCGCAATTATCCTGTGCTGGGCTAAAGACATAAGCCTAAGGAAGCGTGCCGGATGTTATCAAAATTTACCGCTACGGAAACAGGTCCCTACGCAACAAAAGGGATGTGCCGTGTGATGGGAACATTTGTCACGATTTTAGTGGTGCACCCCGACCTGGATCTGGCTAAAAAGGCGGTGAAAAAGGCCTTTGATGAGATCTATAGGATTAACGATTTGATGAGTGTGCATAAGAGCGGCAGCGAGGTGAGCGAACTCAATAAAAACGGTTTTCATGATAATGTGAGTCCTGATACAACGTATGTTATCAAAAGAGCAAATTATTTTTCTGAACTAACCGATGGGACTTTTGACATAACTATTTTACCGGTATTGAAAATGTGGGAATACCATGCACGCAAAAACACGTTGCCTACCGATGCAGAGGTGAGCAAAAAATTGGAACTCGTCGGTTATAAAAACATTGCAATAAAAGGGAACAATGTGAAGTTTCGAAAAAATGACATGAACATTACTTTAGCCGGAGTGGCAAAGGGATATGCTGTTGATAAAGCCATAGAAATTTTAAGTCAAAATAACGTCAAGCACGCGTTGGTGAATGGGGGAGGGGACATAAGGGTGATGGGTGGAAAAACGGATGATTTGCCTTGGAAGATTGGCCTGCTTGATCCTTTAAATAAGACAAGGCTTTTTACTGCCGTTGAGCTTTACAATCAGGCTATCGCAACCAGTGGAGCCTATCAAAGATTTTTTAATGATATACTAGATCCAAAGGGAGGAAGACCTGCGCAAGAGATACTGACCTCAACTATTATCACTGAAAAAGCTATTGATGCCGACGTGTTGGCAACGGTATTTTTCATATTGGGGAGTAGGAAGGGGATGGATCTTTTAGATAAATTCGGGGACGCACAAGCTTTATATATTACAAGTGAGGGGCATTATATCAAAAACCAGTACAAAGGAGTAATGAATTATGATTGAATTCAAGAAGGAAGGAAAAGTGGCCGTCATTATCATAAACCGTCCGGAGGCATTAGGAGCGATGACGGTGAAAGGGCATGAGGAGTTATATGATGCACTGTGTGCTTTTCGCGATGATGATGAGTTATTGGTTGGCATTCTGACCGGCACCGGGGATAAAGCATTTTGTGCCGGCGTAGATATAAAGGATATGTTGCCTTTTATTAAGAAGACGGCGAATAAACCGTGGCTGCAGGTAGATACCATGATGAGAGGACTAGATATCTGGAAGCCGCTTATTGCGGCCGTTAATGGCTTGGCCTTAGGTGGTGGTTTAGAGATGGCTCTTGGTTGTGACATACGAATAGCCTCTGAAAATGCCAGGTTTGGTTTCCCCGAGGTCAAAGTTGGCATGTTTCCCGCCGGGGGCGGTACACAAAGGCTGCCTCGGCTTATCCCACCGGGCATTGCAGCGGAGATGATATTTACCGGAAAAATGATCGATGCTCAGGAAGCATTTCGCGTGGGACTGGTTAATAAGGTGGTCCCATTGGAAGAACTTATGACGACAGCTAAAGAAATATCAAATAGAATATGTGAGGCAGGACCATTAGCGGTAAGAACAGCAAAGGAGGCGATGGTCAAGGGAATGAGTTTGGGATTGGAAGAAGGCTTACGGCTTGAAACGACGCTGACTCCGAGGGTCGTATATTCCAAAGACTTTGAGGAGGGTATTATAGCCTTTTCCGAAAAAAGGAAACCAAAATTCGAAGGTCAATAAAATTGCTTCGCCATTTTATAAAATAGGGAAACAGGGCAGTCCGGAGGGATAGTTGTGTTTGAAAACGGTGATAAGAATGGAAGAGGGCATGAAAAACTGGCATTGGGATGAGGATGGTGTGAAGGTGATCAGAAGCGTGGCGAGGACCGGTCCAGGATGCCATAACGGTTGCGGGGTGCTCTTGTACGTTGAAGACGGGAAACTGGTGAAAGTCCATGGCGACCCCGAATATCCCTTAAACCAGGGACGCCTATGCCCAAGGTGCGTCGCCCTGCCTGAGGTTGTTTACCACCCCGACCGCCTCAGGCATCCACTGAAAAGAATCGGCCAAAGGGGTGAGAACAAGTGGAAACGGACACCCTGGGATGAGGCATTGGATGACATTGCCGCTAAGTTTAGTCGGATCAAGGAAAAATATGGGCCAGAATCCGTGATTTTTTGCCAGGGCACCGGCAGAGACATCATGCCCTACATAGCGAGACTTTCGGCAACATTCGGCAGTCCGAATTATTTGACATTCGGGCCGCTCAACGGAAATGCCTGCTATTTTCCGAAAGTGATCGGCATGGCGGCCCTCGTCGGAGGTTATGCCGTTACCGATTGCGCTCAGTCTTTTCCTGATCGCTGCGAAAACCCCGAATGGGAAGTCCCCAGGTGTATCATCGTGTGGGGCAATGAGCCGACGGCTTCCAATCCGGACGGTTTCCTGGGTCACTGGCTCATTGATTGTATGAAACTAGGAGGCTGTCCGATAATTCGCACTTACAATAAATTAGGCATCTGAAAATTGA
>CAYRFN010000080.1:9994-17325 GCA_964423495.1 uncultured Desulfobacteraceae bacterium | reverse complement strand
GATACTTTACGCTGAAAATTTACCAGGCTTTCTTCAACTAATTCGGAGAAGAACCCAAATCAATAATCTCCCCAGAATTTAACCGGCGTTATCCTGAGCCTTATATCACATTTCAAACACCGCGAAGACTCGAAAACCGCTGACTCTTCATCCATCGTATGGGTTATACCGCAAAAACTCTTGACACGATCCTCTGCACCTACGCATACTTCCTTATACCGTTTCAAGTCAGCGAAACCCTTTACCGGCCCCAACCAGGATCCAGGGTTATCAGGTGGCGCCAACTGCTCATAAATATTGCCTTCCCCACCAAGGTATCTATCAACTGCAATGGCTCCTTTTCTTCCCGAGGCAATCGCTTCTATTACAGAGGCGCTCCCAATCACCGCGTCTCCGGCTGCAAAAACTCCTTCCTTGCTGGTGTCAAAGGTATAGGGGTCGACCTCTATAAGATTGCGTTCATCCAGATCCAGATCAAACCCTTCAGGAACCTCCGGATGCTGACCGATCGCGAAGATAACTGTATCTGCCGCAAGTACATGCTCCGAACCTTCAACAGCATCAATTTGAACCTTTCCGTCCTCGTCAAATTCAAAGGATTTCACATTGAGGCATTCTACGCCGGTAATCTGTTCATTTTCACTTTTAATTCTTGTAAATGTCTTAGAAGGATGAATAACAATGCCTTCTTCCTCCCCCTGCTCGATCTCATCACAGGCGGCGGGCATCTCGTCCTTGTGCTCCAAACATGCAATATGGATTTCTTTCGCTCCAAGGCTACGAGCGACACGGGCGCTGTCAAAGGCCACATTCCCGCCCCCCAGCACCACCACCTTTTTTCCAACTTTAACCTCTATGCCGAGATTAATATCCCTTAGAAATTTCAGGCTGATCAAAACGCCATCAAGATCAGCTCCGGGAATCGGCAGTTTTTGGCCCACATGGGTACCCACGCAAACAAGTACGGCATCGTACCCTTCGGCTATCATTAGCCTGTCCAGTGATTCGATCTTTTTGCC
This sequence comes from uncultured Desulfobacteraceae bacterium, assembly GCA_964423495.1. GTDB lineage: Bacteria > Desulfobacterota > DSM-4660 > Desulfatiglandales > Desulfatiglandaceae > CAYRFN01. Next base: position 16,306 of record CAYRFN010000080.1, on the reverse strand, counting down.
TGCCTTTATTTCCACCCCGAGTTTTTCAATCTCTCTGATTTCATTATCCAAAACATCCTTTGGCAGTCGATATTCCGGTATGCCGTACCGCATCATACCTCCGGCAAGTGGTAGTTCCTCAAATACCGTAACTCCATGCCCAAGCTTTGCAAGGTAATATGCCGCGGTCAACCCCCTGCCGGTCCCGAACCGATAACTGCCACCCTTTTATCCGTAGGCGGCTCTTTGCGGGCACTTTTCTCCCAGAACCTCTCCTTGTCCCTTTCAGCGGCGAAACGCTTGAGGTCCCTTATAGAAATCGCGGCATTCACTTCATTGCGGGGGCAGACACTCTCACAGGGATGATTGCAAACATAGCCAAGAACTTTTGGAAAAGGGACCTTTTCCCTGATGACTGCCGTTGCCTCAGAATATTTTTTTTCATGAACAAGACGAACATAACGCGGCACATCTATTTCCACAGGGCACGTATATTTACATGGGACGAGAGCATGTCTGCGTTTCTTCCCTTCCATAAGTTCTTCCTTGTCCCTCATGGTGCCTGTGGGACAAACCTCAACACAGGCGCCGCAAAATCTGCACTCGGCTTCAGCCAGTGATTTATCTTCCGGAACGCCTACCCGCGTTTCACCGCCTTTTCCAATGAATTGGAGCACACCCACCCCGCGCAGCTCATTGCAGGCCCTCACGCATCGTCCGCAGAAAATACATCGGGTGAGGTCCTGCACAAAAAGGGGATTACTGGTATTGGTGGGAATCGACTTGCGGCGCCTTTTCACCCTCAGTTTCTCGCTAATCCCAACATATTGCTTCACCGACTGTAACTCGCAGTTGAGATACTGACTGCACGACGTGCAATTTTCAGGATGATCTGCCAGCAATAGTTCCATGGCAAGACGACGCATCTGATCCAGGTGGTCCGATTTGGTCCTTACTACCATCCCATTGACAGCCGGCGTTGTACATGACGTCGGCAGCCCTTCCGTGCCTTCCACTTCGACGAGACACAATCGGCAGGCTCCGATAGGCCTCAGGTCCGGGTGATGACAGAGGTGGGGGATATGAATTCCCGCCTCCAAGGCCGATTCCAGGACACTCTTATCCTTTTCTGTCTCAACCTCTTTTCCATCTATATTTAGTCTGATCGTTTCCAAAGCCATTGAATCATCCTCATGCCGTTAGTGATGGCTTTAAATTTTCACAGACCTTTGCGGGACATTGCTTCTTTTGAATATGCGCATTGTACTCTTCACGAAAGTGTTTTATCGTTGAAAGCACCGGTTTGGGCGCTGTTTTGCCCAAGGCGCATAAGGCCCCGAGTTCCATGCCCTTGCCCAACTCCAGAATGAAGTCTATATCCTTGGGCTTACCTTTTCCATCGGTAATATCCGTCAGGATCTCCGCCAGCTGCCTGGTTCCTTCACGGCCGAACGAGCACCTGCCGCATGATTCGGTGTGGATAAAGGCGAGAGCCTTTTTAGCCAGATGGACTGCGCAGGCATCCCTGTCGACAACAATAATACTGCCCGAGCCCATGATGCACCCCGCAGCCGTCAAATGCTCATAATCAACGGGAAGATCCAAAGAGTCCGCGGGCACGTAGCATCCTGTTGGTCCGCCGATTTGTACCGCTTTAAGATCCTTGCCATCGCGGATGCCCCCTCCAATGTCATAAACAATCTGGCGGAGGGTGGTGCCCATGGGCACTTCAATTAGACCGGGATATGTAACTTCACCGGCTAAAATGAAGGTCTTTGTTCCCTTGCTTTGCTCAGTGCCATAGCCAGCATACCATTCAGGGCTATTTTGAAAAATCGCAGAAACATGGGTCCATGTCTCTACATTATGAATCAGGGTCGGCTTCTCTCTCAGCCCGGATACCGCAGGGAAAGGGGGACGGGCACGTGGTACCACCTGCGTCTCACCCTCCAGGCTGCCTATCAGCTCCATCTCCTCGCCGGAGACAAGACCGCCATTACCCTCTATGACTCCATATAGGCCAGTAGGCTTGGTTATATATATCCTGAAAGTACTTCCTTTGGTCGTTTTTCGGAAAAAACTTCCTTCGGCGGTTTAGTAGTCATACCACCCCTTTCCGACCTTTTTGCCCAAACGACCAGCCCGAACAAGTTGTTTTAACGATAGTGGCGGTCTCCAATTGGAACCAAGCTCGCTATGGTAGTACTCTAATGAGCTTTTCAAAACGTCAAGACCGATGATGTCGGCCAACTCAAACGGCCCTATCGGAAGATAGGAACTCTTCATAGCCAAATCAATCTCTTCCTTGGATGCCAATCCTTCTTCGTATACTTTGAAAGCTTCCAGGAATAGCGGTGTGTATATCCGGTTTACTATGAACCCTGGTGAGTCTTTTTTTACTTCAACACAGACTCTACCCATCTTCTTGGCCACCGCTTTCGACTGGTTCATTGTTTCGTCGCTGGTGTAATGACCGCGGGTTATCTCGACCAATTTCGTCGGTGGGATAAGGAAATGCATTCCCGCGACCTGTGCCGCACGCCGTGTTGCCGCCGCCAGGGCAGTAATCGAAAAGGTTGAAGTACCGGATACCAAGATTGCTTCCCTCTTGCACATGGTGTCAAGTTGTGCAAGCATATCAGTCTTGAGATCGAGCGACTCTGCGACAACTTCGATAACGAAATCCAGGGTATCAAATTTTTCAAACGTACTGGTCATTTGGATTTTATCCATTGTAGTAGTACTTCCTTCAGTGGTCACAACCTTTTTTTGGACCAATTTCTGCAGTTGATTTTCCATATTATTTTTGGCTTTTACCAAGTTCGCTTCAGTCCTGTTTTGCAACACTACCTGATAACCGGCCATAGCAGCCGAAAGTGCGATTCCGGTTCCCATCTTTCCTGGCCCGACTACGCCGATATTCTTAATTTCCATAGTTTCAACCTCCAATCATTAATTGAACTATTTTCTTATTTGTATTGCTCCTATGGGATTATAATGTGTGCAGGCTGCATAGCGTCTTTGTTTTATTGTTTCCCTTTAAGGTAACTAAATCCTATACCAGTGCCGTTTGGCCACCGTCAACTACGACATACTGGCCGGTAATATAGTCGGAAGCAGCAGAACAAAGGAGAACAATCAGCCCTTTGATATCCTCGCTTCCTCCATACCGGCCGAGTGGAATTCTGGGGATTAACTTATCTGCATGTGACTCCAAAAACTTATCATTCATACTGGTTGGGAACCACCCTGGACAAATTGCATTAACATTAATACCATAACGGGCCCATTTTACGGCCAGATCTTTTGTCATAGTAAGGATGGCACCTTTGCTGGAGGTATAGGCGACAGAGTCCACATTTTCCGGCATATCTCCCCCTAAGGCGCCTATGGAAGATATGTTTACTATTTTGCCTCCGCCTTGCTCTTTCATTACTCTGGCGGCCATTACCGACAATTGGAAGGTCCCGGTAACGTTTAGATTCATTACCCGCTGCCACCCCTTCATGGGGAAATCCAGTGAGTCAGCAATCCAGCTAATCCCGGCGTTGTTTACCAAAATGTCCAGAGCACCAAATTCTTTGACCGTTACATCCACAAGATTCTGACAATCTTCCGCCTTACTGACATCACAGGCGACCGCAAGGGCCCGGACACCGGCCTTTTCAAGCTTTGCGCACATTTCAATGCAGCGCTCAACCTTCCGCGCCGCTATCACAACGTGGGCCCCGGCTTCCGCCAGAGCCGTGGCCATCTGAGCCCCCAGACCGACCGATCCCCCTGTTATCACTGCCGTTTTGCCGTTCAACGCAAACATATCCTTTACATGCATTGCTTTTCCTCCTTACAGATCATATAGGATTGAACAATCTCCTATTAGTTGCTCCACTTGGTTAGCATTGAACGCATCCGCCTTTATAAATTGTGCCTCTCTACTCACTTTCACAAGCCTTAGCATCCATCATAGACCATGCCATAGACTCAGCAGAAACCCATCCTTTTCATTCGTGTTCGCGCAAAAAACCAGCAGATGCGAGCAGCTCATGACCTGTCCCTTGCTTAAGGTTGCAGGTAACAGCTCTTCCTTGAGTTTCCTATCGAAGACAACCTTAATCTTCCAAGGCTGCAGGTTTAACGATGATGGGGCAAATCGAATGATATCCAAAAGATCATTTATCTTTTCTTCAGGGATAATTTTGCCGTCGAAAACCTTAGTAGCATAACGTTCTTTTACGATTTCTTTGAATTCCATGTCTCCATCTCCTTATCTTTCATTCTCCTTAAATGTTCCATAATGAATGTTTCAAAATACAAGATACTTATTGCCTCTATTGGAAAGCCCCAGGGTTTCTCCTCTTTTATTCAAGAACGCCTCCTGACATGAAAGTCCCGATCCGGTTCCCTTTTGTGATCGGCACAAGCAAACAGGATGGATACTGATTATTGTGGTACACTGTAATTTCAGCAGTCGTTTCTCTCCATAGATGCCCGTAAGCGTGGTTATCCAGAAAATCAGTCGGCACAGCATCCCGGTCGGTGGCTTTAATCTTGATTCCAAACCGTGACCTGGCCTTGAGCAGTACACCGGTCGGAACGATCTCAATATTGAATTCGTATATTTCGCCCGGGGCGAGCGGCTCGCGTTTGTCATGGGGATGATAGGGCTGCCAGGGCTTCGATTTCTCAGGATCAATGTGCCGCTGGGATCCCCTCAGCCAGCCGCGGGTCAGTATCTTTTCTTTCCCTGCTGCGTCCTTTTCGAAGAAACTAATAAACCACAGGATTTCCGTGTCAGTCGTTGAGGCATAGAGGTGAAGCACCAAAGGTCCGCATATTTCTGTGTTTTCCACCATTGGGGGCGTCACAAAGGTAAGGGATTCATGGTCTTCGGGGGTATCTTTGAAAGTTGATGACGTTTCATCAGGGAAGATTTCGTGCTCTGAGAGCAGGCCGTCTTTGTGCAGATAGAACTCGATCCATTTTGTCTCCGGCAGAGGCCACTTGAAGGCTCCTTTCCACTCTCCCGTATTCTGAATGAACAACTGGATGGGGGGCTCATCCATGATCCCCGTGTCGATTCCTTTGAGCCAGTAGTCAAACCAACGAAGTGATTCGTAATGGTATTGATAAACAGGACGATCCAGGTAGTAGGGAGGCCCAATAGTGAGCTTTTTCGGTCCTTTCCAGTTTTGGAAGCTTTCAAAGTCCCCCGGGAGATGAAGGGAATGCATGGCCCAGCAGCCCCCGAAATAGCCCGGTATATCAACATCGACGTTGAAGCGGACTGCACGTTCCTTATGCAGGTCCGTATCGAGATAGTTCAGGATATACTCCACGATGAGCATGTTGCCGCCCTCGTCGGGATTCTTAAGGACATCCACAAGTTCAGGGTGGATGTTGATCTCCGGGTCCTGAAGGGCCGTCTCGATCTGCTTGTTAAAGGCCTTTTCTCCTATTTTATTACGGTATTCCTTCCTCACCCGTAGATTGCTCAGGGATTTGAGCCAGAACTGGTGGAAGACGAAGGCAAAGATCCCGCCGTGAAAAACTGCGTGGCGGTACTGGTCGGTTACCCCGAAGGGGGCAAAGATGGTCTTGAGTGAAGGGGGTTTGATCTCGGCCACCCTTTTAGCCGTCATGGCAAAATAGGATGTTCCAAAGGTGGCTACTTGGCCGTCACACCAGGGTTGGCAGGCCAGCCATTCGATGACATCGTAGATATCCTCAATGGTGCCATCGCCGAGGTGATCGAAGAGACCTCCGGACAGCCCTGTCCCCCTTACATTGACAAATATCTGTGCATAGCCCCGACGCACATAGAAATTGTAATCCCCCCCCTCGATACTGACGAGGCGAGGATTAACAGCGACCGGCATGATTGACTTAATCTGGTCCTCTTTATGAAAGGGGAACAGACAGAGGATGGCTGGGAATTTCTCCGCAGAGTCAGGCCGAAAAATATCACAATCAATCATGAACCCGGCCCTCACCGGAATCGCAACGTTCCTTTCATGAACAATGTCGTATTGCCGTTTGGATGTTTCCCATTTGGTTGAAAACATGGAATCGCTCCTTAAAAGGTGAAGAGGATTTTGATTTCCTGAAAAGCGAATCTCAAAAGCTAAGATTCTGTACCACGAACTGTGTCAATCAATAGGGTAAGAATTGGATTGCGAGAGTAAAGATGATACCGCTCTACCGCCATCTTTGTTTTTAAACCCGCCCACACGCGAAAGCTGTCTCACCGTGCGAGGCGGCTACGTGTGAGCTAAGCAAAAGCATTTCTAACACCTTTGTAATATATTTCTAAAAAGGGGTGGGGTATAACAGGGG
>CAYRFN010000080.1:0-9984 GCA_964423495.1 uncultured Desulfobacteraceae bacterium | reverse complement strand
AAACCCCCCCCCCCCGCTAATGCTGTCCCCCGGGGCGCGGGGGCTCGGTGTCAGATAAGCAATCGCTTAGCTCACACGTTTCTCATCTATGACTACATCGTGCTGGGTAAGAACAGGGCGATCTGCGGGAAAATTGCCAAGATAATTATACCAATGATTATCGCCACAAGGAATGGTACCGCACCTCGGAATATTTTAGAAAGAGGGATACCCGTCACTCCGCTGAGAATAAAGGCATCCATACCCACTGGTGGGGTAACCAGCCCCATTTCTATAAGTATTACCACCATTACTCCATACCATATCGGGTCAAACCCCAAGGATATAACCACGGGGTAGAGAACGGGGATAGTGAGGATAACAGCAGACACAATGTCGAGGAACATACCCAGAATGATGTATAGGATCGCTATAGCGGCGAAAATGGCCATGGGAGGCACGGGTAGGTTGGCAACAGTGGTGCCTAGCATAAGCGTCAGTTTGCTTACGGCAAGAAACTTCATCAAAATATAAGCCCCGATGATAAGGAGCATGATAAAAGCCGTGGTCTGCCCTGATTCCAGAAGAGCTTCAAGAAACTTTCTGAAAGTAAGCCGCCCCATGGCAAAACTGATAACGAGAGCCCCAAAGGCGCCAATTGCTCCCGCCTCGGTGGGGGTAAAAATACCCCCGTATATACCCCCCAATACAATGATAAACAGTAGCAGCACAGGCCAGGTGAACTTTAACGATACTATCTTCGCTTTAAAGCTCGTCTTTGGTCCCGCCGGCCCTGAACCCGGACGAATTCGCGTAATAATCAAGATGGTGGCTACGAACAAGCCAGTGAGAAGTACTCCCGGGAAAAAGCCTGCCATGAACAGCCTTGCGATAGAAGTTTCAGTTAAAATACCGTATATGATAAAAGCTACACTGGGGGGGATAAGGAAGGCCATCGTACCGGCGCACACGAGAGAACCGAGAGCAAGTTTTTCGTCATAATTATATTTCTTCATTTCCGGCACGGCTACTTTCCCCAGGGTAGCTAATGCCGGCGAACTGACGCCAGTGATAGCAGCGAAAAGGGCACATGCTATAACCGTAGCCATAGCCAGTCCCCCCCGCAGCTGCCCCACCAATGTATAGGCTGTTTTATACAGATCTTTGCCCACTCCCGCGTGGAAGATAACCACACCCATGAATATAAAGAGTGGAACACACGTGAGAGGGTACCACGCCATAGTGGTAAACGGGATTTGAGATACCATCGCAAAGGCCGGCCTAATGCCTAAGATGTAGGCATAGCCGAGAAAGCCAACCATCGCCATAGCCGCACCAATCCACATCCCGGCAAAGAGTAGGATAAGCAGCACGACCAGTCCAATAATACCGACAATTTCAGGGCTCATCTTTTTACCACCTTTCTTATATCTTCTATCACCAGGACCGCTATGGTCAGGCAAAATATGGCGAGACCCACGGACATTACCCAATAAAATGGGGTAAATGATAAATGTAGGAGGGACGTTTGCCTGTTTACGACCGCAGCTTCCAGGAAGCTCTGCCAGGTTATAATGATATACGTAACCAGGGCGAAGAAAAAAGTAATGCTACCAACAATTGCCTGCACCCTGGGCGGAATACGTGACACTACCAGGTCTACTCTTACGTGTGCCCGGTCTATTGCAGCCCATCCCAGTGCCGGAAAAACTATGATCACCATCATGAGCCTGGAGATCTCTGTAGTACCTGTTATCGGTGCATTGAAAAAGTAACGCAGAAAGACATCAACCACGGTGAGCAACAACAGTAACACCATGAAACCCGTCGCCACGTATCCCAATATACGGCTCACCACACGAATTATCTTCATTGCTGTCCCTCCTTTCCCTTTCCGAGGGGGTGCTTTTAGCTTAGCAACACTGTCATCGTAGTAATTGATCTCCCCACAGCGTGTTGCGTATAGCAGCACGCTGTAAGGAGATGTACTTATCTTTTACTTCTTGTAATCTTTTATCAACTTCAAAGCTTTCTGATATACAGCTTTGCCCGGCAGCCCCTTGGCCTCTGCGTCTTTTATCCACTGATCGTGGACTGGCCCTTTCACCAAGTCATACCACACCTTTATCTGCTCAGGAGTAAGATAGGTGAAGGTGTGCCCCCAGCCTTTGGCAAGCTTCTGTGAGTTCACTATATCGGCTGTATCTAACTCTTTAAACTTCTCGTACCAAATGGAAGCAGAATCCATGAGCAGCTTCTTGACATCAGGGGGAAGGCCGTTAAGGACTTTCGTATTCATGATAACAAACATCGGGGTCAAGTTAATACCACCCTTGCCGAATACGGTGTGGGTTTTCACAAGTTCCAACGCCCCGAAGACATTGAGGACAGGGAAATGATTCATAATGCCGTCGATCAGTCCCGTGTTCAAAGACGGCGCCATGTCCCCGATGTCGAGGTGTACCGGAGTAGCGCCTGCTGCCTGCATCGTTGCATTCAGCATATATTCCGCTCCCATAATCTTCAGGCCTTTCAGGTCGTCAGGAACCTTGATGACTTTTTTAGCCGTGTGGACGTGGGTAGGCGGCATCATCATAAACGAGAGTATGGTTACCCCCTTCCACTCTGCCCGCATCTCTTTAGAGTCGTCCAGGAGCTTTCGATAGAGATCTTCTGCCTCATGCTGTCCAGGCCAGCCCATAAAGGGCAACGACATCATCAGGTTCAGGACGAAACCCTCCCGGCTGTCCACAACGTAGTGAGCAATGTCGCACACACCGGTCTGCACACCTCGGTATGCTTCCTCACCAGATAATAACGCCCCACCATGATGGACAGTTAACTCTATCTTGCCGGCTCCTTGTTTATTAACCGCTTGTACCCAGGCATCCATAGCCTTACCCGGAGGCGAAAACGGTGGATTGTGGTCACTAATGGTCAGTTTTATTACCTTACCCGCGGCAAAACCAGGAACAGCAACCACCATGGCCAGCATTAGTATCATGGAAATACCAACCATCGTTTTTAGCAATCTTCTTTTCATTATTTTACCTCCTTCGCGTCAAAATTGTTCAATACTGACATCCCTCTAATTATAGATGTACACTTTGTTTGCTTTGAAAACTATCACCCCCTTTCGGCTTCGATTCTTTGTTAATAGAATTGACCATCACGTCCTAACCAACAACAAGGCCATTTTTTACCGCCTTTTAACCACTGTCATGTCGTCTCTCTTTTCTGACTTTTCAGCCATTTAGCAAAGAGTATCTCTTCCCGCCCCATTCGATCTCTTATGCCTTGAGAGGCTTTCTTAAATTCTTCCGGTGGCAGGTCATCACCAGGTGCTTTCGCAAGTTTCCGGTCCACGATCGACCAGGCAAGGAATGGTTCTTCCGGCGGGCAGCCGGTGATATGGTGACATTTTATGCCAGCCCTTTCACATTTCTTTTTAAGGCCCGCCGTACAATCCCCCATCAGGAAAACATCCTGCCCGTCATGAAACCCTTCAGGAATTTTATTATGCCGCCCAACAGCAATATGAATACCGGTGTTCTTATCATACTCATCAAGGGCCTGGAGCTTTGATATGGAAAAGGCGGTGAGCCCCTGGCATGTACTGCACGCGTTTTTAATGTAGAAATTATACTCTGGAAATATCCCAAAACCATCCAAGTATGGCATATAAAGCTTCTGGAAGACTTCTTCGATGCTGTTTCCTCGAATCTCGATGGCTTCCTCAGTAAAATTCCCAAGCCCTTTTTCACGGGCCGCTTCAAAATAGTCCACCTTTTCGACGGGTAACCCCACCATTCGGCAGACGGTCGCGTCGATCGCCACGAGATCCCTTCCCGCTACAATACAGTCAAATTTTACCGGAATTCCCGAATGTGGGCCAAAGCCCTCCATGGGGCGATAAAGATCGGCAATAGTGATGGTTTTTTGAAAGAGAAGTTCTCCCAGATCCATCATGGCGCCCGCGAGGTTCGTGGTATGCATGAGATGATGGGCCTTATCCTGGACCACTCCCTTAAGGTTCTTCATAGCGCATGTAAAGACCATACTCACGTGGGTCTTAAAGACCGGCACATTAACCAGAAGGTCCGCGTCCAGCAGGAACCTCGGGAGGTCATAGTATTTTATTGAGCTGATGGGCTTCTTGGTCTCTATTCTGATTAGATCCGGATCACTTTTAATATCACGGATATCCTCCACACCGGCATCAAGGGCCGCCTGTTTGATACCGCTGAACTCCAGGCAATCCATGGTCTTACACCCCATTGCGGAGGATTCCGCCAATATGATCTTTCTGGGATTGGCCTTTTGAACCGCCTTGATCACCGCCGTTACTACCGCAGGATTTGTGTTGATGCTGCTGTCAGGCGGGCCCATATGGCCGCCATTCGGCTTGATGACCACGGTGGAATTCGGTTTGATAACGGTGTTGACTCCACCCAGATAGTCAAGCGCCTTTTCCACCATCTCATCAAGGTTTTTGCCCTTCACAATGGAAACAACCGATTTCGCCATTGTGTTTCCCTCCTTACTTCTTCTTAATTTATTCGAATACTAAACCCTCATAGACCTCCTAATATCAATCTACCACTTTTGCTGAACGTTAAAATTCATGGTTTATCAATTATAGGGCAGCCAGCACTCCATCAACTCCTGGATAGGCCACCTGCTTAGCAGTTCATACCCCTCCTTCGTCACAAGGACATTTTCTTCCAAACGGACACCGTCTTTTCCGCCCCTTCTTCCTGCATATGTCTCCACGGCTATCACCATCCCTGCCCTAAATGTCTGCTCAGGGGCTCCCGCGTGTTTTTGCTGCTGGTTAAAGAAGGGTCTGTCATGGAGCGTAAGGCCAAGGCCATGGCCAATGGCATAGGGGCCCACATCATTCCATGTCTCATATCCCCAGTACTTTGGTGACTGGGGCCATTTTTCAAGAAGTTCGTAGTCCGTTGCACCATCTTTAATCACACTCATACCGTCGTACAGCATGGCCCGGCACTCTTCATAAAGATCTTTCTGCTCTTTGGTGGCTTTTCCGCAGCAGAATGTGCGGTACACGCATGACTTGTATCCCTGGTAGGAAGCCCCATCCACGTCGATATAGATCAAATCCCCTGGCCGTATGGGCTTGTCCGTGAAAGACCACCCATAGGGATTGGTGTTGTACCCTGAACAGCATACCAGATCCTCTGTGTGATCATCCCCCTCTTCATAAAGTGCCTTTATGCCGATACCGACCAGATCGCATTCCCGAATGCCGGGACGGATGGCGTCAACAATGGCGGCAAAGGCCTTTTCGGAGTTGGCGCATGTGATCCTCATCAGCTCTATTTCATCTCTGGTCTTTATCATCCTGGCAAGATCCATGGTGGGCTTGCCATGAACTACCTTGATCCCTCTTTTTTTAAAGGCTTCCGCGTACAGATATGAAAGGGTCGTACCGTCAACCCCAAGCGGTTCCTTTTCTATCCCGTATTCCGCCAGGAGTCCGGTAATTTGATCGACTACTTTATTGAGAACTGGGTCCTCTGGGGTCGCCGCAGCGGGTCTCGGCAAGCCGACCGGCGGATGAACTCTGCCCTCCATCCATGGCATGCGGCGCTCGACCTCGATCGCCGTTCCTCCACCGATAAGGTGAGGTTCTCCATTTCTGGGGCAAAACACAAACTGTGCCTCAAGAACACGAAGGGGCGTGGTAACATAATAGGATGTCATATAACGTATATTGGCCTCATCCCATGTGACTATTGCCCCCAGGCCATCCTTGTTGATCTGATCCTTTGTCTTCTGAAGCCTCTCTTTTCGCAGCCGGTCGTAATCAACCCTTTTTTCATAATCCACAGCATATTTTCCAAATGCCATTTTACACCCCTTTAAATCAGCGAATAGCTTCTACTCAGCCAAGGCAAATCCGGCCGCATTTTCTCCGGCAATTCGGCCAGAATTAACAGCGTATCCGAATGCGTACCCACTAAGCTTTATGAAATAAGTTTCCGATACCCAGCCACCGGTGTCGACACCTGCGGCATAAACTCCTGGAATAGGGATATCCTGATTATTAAGAACTTCCATATTTTCGTTGATCTTAATCCCGCCTACTGTATTAGGAAAGGTCGGGCACCATTTGACTGCATAATAGGGGGGAGTGCGCAGTGGTTGTAAATATTTTTGAGCTTTTGCAAAAAGAGAGTCATGCCCCTTTTCACAGGAAGCATTGTATTCATCTATGGTGGAATTTAGCACTTTTGGGTCGGCTCCAATCCAGCGGGCAAGTTCGTTCAATGAATCAAACATTTGTAGAGGGTCTTTAATCGCCTCTGCCTCATCTCCTGTAAGACGTCGCGGACCTCCGCGAAAATTTTTAAGCTTCAGTTCGGGGTCCTCTTTTTCGTCAAGCATGGCCTGCATCACCTTATCGTCAAAAACAGTATAGGAAACGCTTTCCGGTTGCCGGGCAACTGCGTGTGCGGCCAGATGGTGGTCGTGACAGATAGATTCGTCGATGAACCGTTTTCCGGTTTTGTTAACCCATATCGTGTTCGGCTCCATAACAATGCTGAAATATAGTGTCACCTGTTTTGTATTCGGGGGAGAGCCGATCGTCAAATCAATGTTGCCCAGAGTGATAGGCCCGCTCAGCATTAACATCCCGAGACCTTCATTTGCGGCACCAATTTCTTCGGCCATGATAAGTCCATCTCCCTTATGAAGTAATCCGAAACAGACCATATTATCATTGTATTCCGGGCAATATTTCCTGAGTAACTCCTTGTTGCCCCCAAAGCCGCCGGTGGCGATAATAACGCTCTTGGTATAGATGGTAAACTTCTCACCTTTTCTTTCCGCCAATACCCCGGTTATTTCACCTTCCGCGGAAGACACTATTCTTCTTGCCGGTGTCTGCCTGAACAGCCGCACTCCCAGATCTTTGCAGTTCTGTTTTAAAACCTTTATTAATTCAGCCCCACCACCATCCGGTATGTGCCAGGTTGGCACTTGCTGGTCCTGAGAATGAAAATAGGGAATACAGTCAAATTCCAGTCCTTTTTCTTCCAGCCACCGAATGGTATCTGCTGATTTGTCTATGATTGTGCGAACAAGCCTCGGATTAATTCTCCAGTGTGCAAAATCCATGGCTTGTTTAAATAATTCATCTCTGGAGCAATCGATATTCAGACGCTTCTGGGTCGAACTCTCAGCGGCAAAAAGACCAAAGGCAAGAGCGGAATTACCACCAAAGCCCCGTTTCTCCAGGACTATAACACGTCCGCCTTTTTCCGCTGCGGCTACAGCGGCCGCTAGGCCCGCACCGCCTCCACCGATAACGACCAGTTCTGCCTTTAATTCTTCCCCTATTGCATCCACGCGGGAATACTCCTCTCAGAATCTCAGCAGCTATGGAAAAAGTCCATCTGCTGCGTCACGCTTTAACTTTCGTTATTTCGGCATAAGCGTAATAGTCTTAAACTTTTTAATACCTCATTTCTCAAAATTCCCACGCAGTGCATTCGTGCCTTTTAACGGGTTATTTTTACTGACGGCTTTTACAGAACCATAACCTTTAAATCATTTATAAACCCACAGGTGGAAATTCCGGTAATTCGCTATAGATTTTATCTTTTGTGCCATCCTCAATTCTTGCCGCACGCTTCGCTGCCGCTTTATACCTATCAAAGTCAGCCAATGAGTATATGGAAAGCTTTTGAGCCTCAAGTGAGCCTTCAGCGTGAATAGTAAGCACATCCTCATAGGAAGAGGTGAGGTCCCGTATTAACTTAGCCAGGCGAAGTCTGTTCTCCGTAGGAATACCGTCTTTTCCCCCAAGATATTTATCCAACAGGTCATGAATTTCAGGATTCTGGAAATCTTTTCCAGAGGGACAGGTTGCAACTATACCACCCGCGATATCCTGAATGTACTTTGTTGCTTCGTGCCAGTTACTTGCGAAATAATACTTACAAATATTGGCGTACATGGGATTGGGATAGACCAGATCAGAGTCCGGCTCCGAAATGCAGTGTTCGCATGCGGATCTCCCGATAATCTTGACTGCCTCGGTGTACATCACAAGCCAGGTCAGCTTTTCACGAACATGTGCGGCCCGCTCTATGCCGTTGTATTCGGCCATCAAAGCGGCCGCGCCCGTAAAGAGTTCGAGTTCCATTGCCTTATAGGTCTCGGCGCTGAGACGATGGAAATTAGCAAACATATAGGCTACCTGCCCCGCGAAATCCCACTCCCCTTTTAAAAATATTCTTTCATTGGGGACAAAGACATCATCAAAGATGATGGTAGCATCATTTATATAGACGCTCCCCGCGATCGGGTGATCAAAAAGATTATCCGGCTCATGCACTTCCGGTTCGGCGGAAATCATGGTAATCCCCTTGCTGTTGAGCGGGATCCCGAAGGCCAGGGCGTATGCCTTGTCATCCTCCTTCATTGCGCGGCAGGGGCCGATAAGAATTTCATTACATAGCGGAGCCTGGCTGATGTGGGTCTTGGCGCCTCTTACAATGATGCCGTCTTCTCTTTCTTCGACAATCCTGACATAATAATCCTGGTGAGACTTTTGCTGTGACGGCCTGAGGCTTCTATCTCCTTTTACGTCGGTAAGCCCCATGGCAAAAGCCAAATCATTCTTTTGTAAGTGTTTTCGATAGGCCTCCACATTCTCGGCGTAATTGGTGCCGTATTTTTTATCAATTCTTTGGCTGACCACGGTGACGGCATTCAATCCATCTTTTGCCACAAACTTGGCTCCCGGTGGTTTACCAAAACAAACCCTCGCCCAGAGCTTGACGATCTCTCTCAATCTGCTTAAATCCGCTTTGGTTCTCTGGGGCATCAAAGAGAAACTCACTAATTCGCCGTCTTCGTCCTTTTCAGTTAGAAGATCCTGAAATTTCGAATCATTCTGGAGCACGTAGTCCGTAGCCACCCAATCCCTGCAAATTTTTAGAATCGGATGGGTCGTAACATCCTCGACCCTCTCTCCATTACAGTAGACTATCCGTCCATCCTTTAAACTTTCCATATATTGTTGCGGTGTTTTAATAGCCATTTAAGATTCCTTTTCCTCTGAATCAATTAAGCCGTGCCATGTACATAAGATAGACCCATGGCAATGGCCTTACCCAAACCCCTGCTGCCGCCCGTGACTATGGCTACTTTATCCTTTAGTTTCAAGCTGTTTTCCAAAATATCTTTTCGTTTTTCTTAAATAATAACCAAATAAACGCTAAGTGACACCCAATCCTCTTAAAACAAAGTCTACTAAGGAATCCACATGCTTCTTTTTATTCTTATCCTTTAAAGTCCAGCCCCTTAAAGCGAGAAAGGCAAGGAGATAACTGATAACGCTGCTTAAAAAATCAACATCCCCTTTAATAGATCTTGTTTTCTTTACATCCTCCAAGAGGCCATGCCAGAAGCCAACCACGTTTTTAGAGTCCATATCCAGTACGATTCGCAAGTACTTCTTATCAAGGTATTTGCTCTCTGAATAAACAAATTGAATAAGTTTTTTGTTCTCAACCATGAATAACAAGGAATTACGGAGGGCCTCGGTCAGCTTTTTCACGGGATCATCGATTTGCTCAACATCAGACTTTTTTAAGTAATTATACCATACCTTCTGCATGTGTTTATGTACCAAATACAGAACATCATCTTTTGAAGAAATATAATGATAGAGCTGCCCAATGGACATGCCACATGCCTTTGCTATATCGCGGGTGGTGGTCGGATGATACCCCTTCTCGAAAAATACTTTGCATGCCCCGTCCACGATCTGCTGATGTCTCTTTTCAACTAATGAAGAATTTTGAGCGGATGCAAAAGCCAGATCCTTTGAAAGTCCCTGACTCTTGTTTTCCGGCAACAATCTTTTTTTGCTCTTGGTCATAGGGGCCACTTAATTTTTTTCAAACCAATGTAGATACCCACGGGCTTACACCCGTGGCACTAATATATGCAGTGTGGCTTTGA
>CAYRFN010000079.1:0-17391 GCA_964423495.1 uncultured Desulfobacteraceae bacterium | reverse complement strand
GAGAAAACAAACCTCAACCTGCAGCATCGGAAGAAACCGGTCTACTCGACTCAAAAAAAATAAAGGTCGAACCAGAGGCTTAAAAATCAAAATCCCACACAAAGTCTAATCCGGTTGTCTTTTCATCACCGAGCTGGGTTTCGATACTGAAATTGCGATTTAATTCATAGGTGACTTCGACCTGGTCTGGCTCGCCCACTTTAAAGCGATACAGAACAAAGACATCCGAAGCAATATATTTTCCGATGGAAACCGTGCTTTGTCTGATATCTTTATCGCCTGACTCTATGGTCACAACGTCCAGCTGGAATGCGTCGCCTAGAATATTTTTTAGTTCTTTTGCAGCCATCCGGCCGGTCAGGTTAAGAGCGGCATTTTGAGAATTAATACTCTGCTGCCCTTTTAAAGCGCTTGTGGGCTGGCCAAAAACCAGATAGGAAATGATGTCGGCCCGGTCCATGGACGGTTCGCTGTCTAACGCAAGAATCATTTGTCGGGCCGTACCGGATATTTTTATAATGATTTTGACCTTTTTTATGCGGGTTTCGGCCTGAATATCCAGGTTCGGATTGGGTTCTTCAAGTCCGACAAAGTCAATCTTGCCCTGTGTCACCTTAAAAAGCTTGCCCTGCAAATCGAATGTCCCCCTCAGGGTATCTAGCGGTCCTACAAGAAGAAACGGTTTTGTCGGAGCCTTTTTTATGTTTATTTGGCCGGTAATTTCAGCATTGACGCCCTGACCTTTCAGCCAGGCATTTTTTGGAACCGCCACGATTACATCTGCCGCCAGCGGTTTAATGAAGTCAGACCCTGTTGATCTTTTTTCCATAATATTGATATTGGTCTGCTTTTTTGAAGCGCCGGAATCGATTTGAATATCGGTCGGGCCTTGCTCGGAAAGCAAATCGAGGTTCACCCGGCTCTCGGTAATGGTGAGTCTGCCGGTTAGTTTTGGGGCTGACGGGGTGCCGGAAAGCGCTAAATCAGGATGGCTGCGGGCATAAACAGCCTTTTTATAGGGAACATAACAGTTTTCGCCGGTCAGTCGAATATCAAACGCAGTCGGTTTTAGCCCGGCTAAAGTTACGTCGCCACTTAACTTCACGGTCCCCGCACTATCACCTTTAAGCAGAAACTGTTTGATGAAAATTTTGGTTGGTGAAAAGTCAAGCTCGGCCGTGAGCATTTCATAGGATAAGGGCGGATCTGCGATGGTTAAAAAACCATCGCTAATTGACACGTTCCCGGTAACAGACGGATGGGATATAGTTCCGGTTGCGCTGGCGTTTAGAGATATAACCCCGTCATAGTTTAGCCCCGGTCTTTTCGGGATCGGCAACATGGACAACTTTAAATTTCGGGCTTTTGCAGTTACCTTAAGATCATCGCCTATAGGTTTTAAGCGAAACGGGAGCAAAGACAACCTAAAGCCGGCCTGACCGGATAGGTCCAGATATTTCTCATTTTGCTTGAACAAAGCGGCAGTGATAACCGCCTTTGTATCGGCGAAACGAAAGCCGATATCTAAATTGGAAAACGAAAAATTTAGGGGCGATTTTCCTTCGATAGATAAAAAGCCGTCTTTGAGAGACAATTCGCCCTTAACTGTGGGAGCGGCAAAATCGCCGGCAGCGGTGGCATCCAGGTTAAGGACACCATCAAAATCGAATCCTTGGCTTTTGGGAATGGGCAAAGCCGACAGCTTAAGGTCGCGGGTTTTAATTGCAGCCGTAAAGCCGTTGGGACGAGGTTGAACCTTAAAGGGGATTAATGACAACACCACGTCGGCCTTCGCGTTTACATCCAAAACTCTTTTTTTTTGGCGGTATCCGGTTGCTTTGAAAACGACCTGCGACGCGTTGTAATCAATTGAAAGACCCAGATCCGACAAGGAAAAGTCATAACCCGACCCATTAATTACCCTTAAATGGCTCTGGACGATAGGCTTGGTCAGTGATCCTGAAAGGTGCATATCTGCCGATAAAATTCCGGTTATGGTGTCTTTTTCTTGCCAGAGCCATGAAATGCGCGCTAAATCCAATCGAGCTAGCGAAAGGTTGGTGTCTAGACTGCCCGCCGGGGTAAGTTTTCCCGTCAAAGAAAGTGTCGCCTCTTGCGAAATCAGTTCACATGCTAAAATCGTTACGGCGTTTTCGGCGACCCTTATCTGAATGGGCGTCCTGTTGACAACCTCCTTGTTCATCTTGTCGGCCTGGCGCATCCCGCTGTTTATCAGTTTTAAGGTGTCAATCGTAATAAATTTAGACGGCTGTAGCCAATGCGCCACCTGGCCCCCTGCCCTCACTTCCAGACCTTTTTCGTGCTTTATTGCTATGTCTGCCTTGGCTTTTTCCGGTGAAAGATTCATATCCAATTCCACCCGGGATAGCTGGGTCTGGTTGATTTTAAGGTTATTAGCCTGTGAAAAGCCGCTCGCCTTGAAATCATTCATCCGGCCGATCCATTGGCCTTTTATCTTAAAGCCTTGAGCAAAAAACTGATCGTATTGAATGCCGGTACCCTGTACCGTGGTGATAAGGTCGGGTTGATCCCACCAACCCTTAAACAAGCCGGATATTTTCAGATTGCCCGTCAAGCTCACATTCCTTTGTGAGGGTGGTATCTTGGCGGGAATCAGCTTTGTAATCAAAGGTGCCAGCTTGTCGAGCTTCGGCAAAGTCACATCAAACTGCAGTAAACTATTACGCTTTTTAGGTGCGAGTGAACCGGATAGTTCCAAACGGCCCGCCCCGGTTAAAAGATCAAGCGTGTCAATTTCAACTTGTTGTCCGTTCCAGGTGGCTTTAAGGCGGCCGCTTTCAATGTTAATGCCCAAGGCTTTGGAAGCATGCATGTCAGCCGAGATTTTTGCAGACATGCCGAAAGGATCATTCCTGTTTTTTTTAGACGCCGGCAAAATTACCGCGGCGTTAAGATCCAGATTAATGTTGCCATTAAGGTTTGGCCGTCTGGTAAGTCCAGCCAGGTTAAGGTTCTTTAAAGAAGCATCCAGAACTAGCAGGCCGGATCGAGCGGAATCGAAAATCTCTGCGACGGCACTGCGAACATCTATACTGCCCAGCGGGCCGGACAGTCGGCTATCTTTTAGGATGATTCCTTTTGGGTCAAAGGTTGCCTTAATTTTTCCGGCTGTCAGTTCATACCCGGCAAGATGGGACGGCTTGACATCGACAACCAGCCGGCCCCGACGCTCCGGCCGATTGAGGGTTGATGCTTTTATCACAATGTCCGAATTAATGTCAGCGCGTATTTTGTTTAAACCGGGCAGCGGCAATGCCGCCGGGTTTAAATGGCGAATCGTTGCGGAAACGTCCATGCCGAAAGGTTCGGCCCTGCTTAATTCGATGCTTCCCTTGGTGGATAATGACATCCGATCCAGGTTGAGGTTGGATTCATGGTAGAAGCGGTTTGGCCTTCCTTTCGCATGAATTGATCCATGGAGCATGCCGCTGTTAAGGGTGGGGATCGAAAAAATTTGTCCTATTTCCGGTATTGACAGGGTTTTGATCGCCGTATTCATGTCAAATTCAATGCCGGCGGGGTCCAGGTCGATGCTGCCGTTTAAGACTACATCAGATTGCATTGAACGGATGCGAATATGGCGTATGTTGAGATGTTTTCGATTCGGTCTGTAGTCGATACGACCGGTAAGGCTCTTAAACGTAACATCGGGCTGATCCAGGGAGAAGGAAAAATCCATTACCTGCGCGGTGATCGCAGAATCTGATTTAAGCCTAAGGCCGGCAATAATGCGGAGGTTATTCACCTGGCGGGTGAAAGGCACATCGTTTTGTATATCGGTAATGTTGATAACAGCGTCGAGAATTGAGATGCGGTTAATGATGCCTTTAATTGAAATCGGCTTGGATTTGGATATCTTATTTTCTTTATTCTGCGGCCCAATGGTGGCCACATTCCATAGGCCGTCCGTATTTTTGACCAGATGTAAAACCAGTCCTTCGAATTGGATTTCGTTAAAAAATACAACTTTGGCCAGCAACAGAGAAATGAGATAATTTGCCGAAATGCGCTTTGCTGTTAGAATGGGCCCATCTTTTTCAGAAATGCGTACATCCTCTAAAGAAAAGTCGAATAAAAGACTGCCGGAAATCCTTCCTACTTCAAGCTTGATCTGAAGGTGTTTCTCCGCGGCTTTTTCAATAAAATCTTTGACTATATTCCGCGCCATGTCGGTTTGCAGAAATAGAAAAGTCGCCAGCAAGACAATCACGACGGCAGCCGCCGGATATAAAAACAGCCTTAATCCTAATTTGGGATAGCATTTTTTTTTGGGTTGACTGTCCCTGCCATTATTGGCTTTTATAGGTACTTTTTCTTTCATTTCTTTAATGATATTAAGGCGTAAAATGCGCTTAAATTAAAAAGCCTGCCCAATGTTTAAATGAATCCGCCAAAGGTCCTCCTCCGGGCCTCTATCGGGAGGATTGAGCTTGTATCCAAAATCTAAGCGAATGGGTCCGATGATCGTGTTATAGCGGATGCCTGCACCGCAACTATAGCGCATGTCACTCAGGTCATATTGAAAATCATCCTTATCCAGGAGACCCATATCCAAAAAAATTACCCCGGACACTTTTTTGTAAAGCGGACGGCGCAGCTCCAAATTCGCATTAATGGATGTCCGGCCACCAAGAGGAGTTCCGTTTTCATCTAAAGGGGGCAGCTCTTGATAACCGTATCCGCGGACGCTGTTACTGCCACCCAAAAACAGTCTTTTAAAAATTGGAATTTCAGCCGGATCGTCGCTTTTAACCGTCTCGAAACGGAACCTTCCAGCTAAAATCAAACTTCCCGGTAAAGATTCGTATCTTTTAAGCTCTATGGATGGCTTGATAAAGCTTATCTGAGAGCCGACTAGACGTGAAGCCCATTCTGCCAAAACGAAAACGGCAGTTCCTTTTTTGGGATATAATGTATTGTCGGTGGTATCGTACGTCAACCCCGCCAGAATTGAGGAAATAAAATAATTAGTTTCACTCGAAACCCATTCCAATTCTTCCTGATCCGTAATTTTAATTTCTTCAAGGTCATTTATCTCCAGGTTGTAGCCGCTTGACCAACTCCAGTTTGGCCTGAACTTTCGTTCAAGGGAAACAGTATCGAATATTTTTCGATTGGTGTAGGAAACAGATTTTTCTCGCTTAAAACCGGCTTTAGAGCTTAAAAAGTTTTTCGCATCTAAAAAATATGGCTGGGTGTAATCGGCCTGCACGTTTTCGATTAGATCCGATCGCTTGGCACTTAAGGACAACTTACCGCCCCAACCCCATATGTTCCGGTAGGTCCAGGCGCCTTTGACCCGGAAGCCATCCTCAGTTCCATAACCGATGCCGAGTTTTAAGTTTTGTCTTTTTTTGGGCTTTAATTGAACAGACATCGGTACCGACTCGGCATCAGGTTCCGGTTTTTCGGGTTTAATTAGGGCCAGTCTGAAAATATCCAGGTCATACAGATTGTGCTGACCTTTGTCGATTTTATCGGCGGAATATGCCTCTCCCTGTTTAAAATTAATAGCCCTTAAGATGACGACGTCTTTAACACGGGCTTCGTTTTTTAAAATTGAAATCGGGCCGACCGTGTACGGTCGCCCCGGGTCAAGGGCAAATGAAACCCGGGCTGAATTTTTAATTGTATTTACAGTTACTTGACCCGAAAGCTCAGCAAAAGGATATCCTTTATTGCCCAATGTCTTCAGGATTATTTTCTTTGCCTCACGATATTTTGAAGTTTCAAAAATTTGGCCGCTTTTTAACGTCAATTCGTTTAAGAGACCCTCTTCAGTTAGTGTACCCTTTGTTGGGGTCATTGTTAAGTTGATAGCGCTGATTAAAACCGGAGGTCCTTCGGTGATCGTGTAGGTTACATTTATCAGCAGAAGCGGTCCCGCCGACGTTGTGGTTGCTTTGTTTTTCGCTTTAGACTGGGCGCCTTTGTCATTTACCGCCTCCGTATTATATACCACCTGGGCTTGATAATAGCCATGGTCTTTGTAAAATTGTTTTATGCGCAGTATATCGTCCTTCAGGTCTTCTACTGTTATAACGGGTTTAGGGTGCCAGAATTTCAACTTTGGCGGTACCTGGGCTGCCAGAGTTTTGGACAATTTTTTTTTAGAAACGGATTTAATGCCGACAAACCGGACCCCGTTGAGTCTGAATTTATGTTGCTGCTCAATTCCGCTTGCTGAAACGGTAAAACCAAACAGAATAACGAGGCATAATATTAGAAAGCTTTTCATTTGTACCGTTTAATATCAAACCGGGTTGCTATAAAGCAAGTTCGGTTTAATCCGGTGAATCATCTGACACGTATTATCATGTTATTCCGGGATGTTGTGCCCCAAAAAGCTTGAACTGGTTTTAATGCCGATTCACGCTTATTGTGATTGTCAATTTGCTGATAAGCACCGGATTTTTGGAGTTTATCCCGTCTGGCGGGACTAAGGGGTGTTGGCAAGCTATCGAAACAACGTGCTATTTTTGATTGTAGGCTTAAAATGGTATTCAAGATCCAGTAAGCACTTTCTTAACGGTCCCGAATGCGTTCAAATCCCGCTGAAGTAAAGCGGGACACAATTCCGCTGCTAAACATTGATTCAGCCATTCTGTATTTCTATAGGACAAACCCTCCGACTCCTCAAATAGGTAGCTGTTTTTTTTCAACTTCGTAATTTATACTCACCATCCAGTCGGCGTAAGACGGGTCGATACCTTTCATAGATTGAACAACTTCTTGCTTCAAAGCCGTCTCGATCGGGGCCCCGCGCCCAGGCCAGATACGAAACTTGATACGAAGTAATTCCTTTCCAGAGCTCGTTTTTATTCGCGCTTCCATTGAAGGCGGGGATAAGAAAATACCGGGAAACTGCTCAAACGCCGAAGTCACAAGCGATTTAACTTTTGCCTCCATTTGGTCTGCTATGACCATATCTTTACCAAGGTTACATCAACAAGGCAGCGAATGTAACCTTTGGGATAATTTATCACATTGGTAATCGTTCGGTTTGGAATGGAGACACTCGCACCGAAATGGTTTTCAAGAACGGTAAACCGCATTCCGATTTGGCGAACGATTCCGGTTTGCCCGGAGATTTCAACCATGTCTCCTAAATCAATAAGATCAGAAAATATCAGGGTAAGACCGGCGACGACATCCTGAACCAGCCCCTGTGATCCGAATCCAATAGCTAGGCCCATCACCGACGCACTGGCAAGATAAGCTTTCAGGGAAACCCCGAATTCTTTGAGGATCAGGCCGAACATACCGAAGTAGAGCATAAAAACCACTATGCTGGTACTGAGACTGGCAATAGGCCTTACCTTTGAAAAAGAGGATTGGGACCGCAGATTTGTCAGCTTTTTGCCGAGCCGTCGCACGAGAATAACCGCCAAATGGATCAAAATTACCAGGATGATGATCGCTAGGATTCGAACCGGTCCACTTATATGGGTCAATAACATATTCATAATGTTTCTTATACCTAAATTGAGCGATTGTCGAGGTTGCCGCAGATATAAGATCGGCAATCCCGAAGGGTTTCAAATTTTAAAAATATAAATCAATATAATTCATTAAAAATAAATGATATTTTATACCCTTTTAAAATTTGAAACGCTCAGTTTAGGTTATAGCAATTGTAAATAAATGTTCGATTGAATAGACTGACCCCGGACACTGTAAGGTTTGGCACCTTAGCCCGGTTTTCTCACGAGACTGAGCGGCTCAGGAACAAGGCATTTCAGTCCGAAGACGTAGTATTTTACTTCGAGGGCTGAATAACGTAGTCCCTGTGTTGCTCAGACTCGCATTCAGAGGATCTGATTAACATGCTTCTATTATGGCGGCATTCCGGTTTCAATGTCTTTTGTGGCCCAAGAATCCTTCCTGAAGAGGCCATGGAAAACCTCGCTCGATATATCATCCGCGCCTCCTTCTCTCAGGAGAGAATAACCTAATATTCGAGATAAAGCCAGGATTGTTTATCAATCTAAGGACGGAAAAGAGCAAAAAACCTTTGATGCCTTAAAGTGGCTTGCTGCCATGTGTTCCCATGTTCCAAACAAGGGAGTACAAATGGATTCAGAAAATCTATGAACTTGACCCTCTCACGTGTCCGAAATGTTCCGGAAAAATGAAAGTTATAAGCATGATAGAGGATGAGGAGGTCATAAAAAAGATTCTTAAACTTCTCGGTCTGTGGGATGAGAAGCTAAGGCCACCACCCAAGGCCAAGATCATCTTGATCTTTTGATTAACCTCCTGCGCTTATCACGCATCAACTCATCCCAAAGCGACAGACCACAATATCATGAGGCGGATTCATTATTAACACACAAGTCAAATTCATCTGTAATCACACCCCAAAAAAGTGGCTTATTATCACTCAGGCAGTCTGGGGGGAAGTCCAGTTGATTCTGCCTGAGACTGCTCCCTCGCAGAGGACAAATGTCTTCACCGGTGAAAACTTCGAGGCGGATATTACGGAAAAAGCTATTGCTATTTCGTAGGGTAATGCACGCATTCCCTGTCGCTTTACTTTTTGGTACATAGGTATATAATTAAAAGATTCAAAGAGAAAAACCGGTCAAGGGGGTAGCCGATATGGTAAAAATAACAAAGTCGATGGCAAAAATAAGGCTGGGCGATGTTGTCCATGAGAAGCAGTTCTTCTGCCAGGACGGACGGGTGTTCAGGAACCTGCGGGAGTTAGAGCTGGCTCTTCGAGATATGAGCGCCGAGACCTACCGGCACCATAGTAATGAGAGCAAGAATGACTTCAGCAACTGGGTCAGTGGTGTTATCGGCGACGATAAACTATCACGAGACCTGCGCCGGAGCACGAATCACCTTCAGGCGGCCAAGTGCATCGCTGACAGGATTGCCTGGCTGGAAAACAAACTAACCGCTGTATAGCAACCGCTCTGTCACTGCACTTCAGCCAACATTATTATGTACGGGAGCCA
The DNA here is from genome assembly GCA_964423495.1 of uncultured Desulfobacteraceae bacterium. Classification (GTDB taxonomy): domain Bacteria; phylum Desulfobacterota; class DSM-4660; order Desulfatiglandales; family Desulfatiglandaceae; genus CAYRFN01. The sequence goes on along the minus strand of CAYRFN010000079.1, from coordinate 8,386 downwards.
CCTATTGCGAGCTTGGTGTCCTTGAAGCTGCCGAAGCAGCTTCCATATACATTCGCTGAATATACTCCTTGAGCATTCGGCGGCTGGAATAGACGGCGGCATTTGAGCGAATTGCTTCTTTAACAATACGAATCCAGTCGTGTGGCACATCACCCCGTCGGCTTTTGTAGTATAGGGGCACAATCTGATTTTCCAGTAGGTGGTAGAGTTCCTCTGCATCTGTCCTGTCTTCTTCACTGGCACTGGCAGGCACCTTGCTATCACCTATTGCCCAACCATTAGTCCCGTTGTAGCCGCTTTGCCACCAACCATCGAGAATACTAAGGTGAAGAACTCCGTTCAATGAAGCCTTCATGCCGCTGGTCCCACACGCTTCATTTAGACGACGCGGGGTATTGAGCCATATGTCAACTCCCTGGACCAGATAATGGGATAAATGCATATCATAGTCTTCCACGAAGGCTATTCGCCCCTGGAAATCGCGCCTTAGTGCCAGCGAGTATACATGCTGAAGCAGATTTTTAGATACAGAGTCAGCTGGGTGTGACTTGCCGGCGAAGATTATCTGAACAGGTTGCCACTGGTTATTAATTATCCGCTGAAGACGGTCAAGGTCGTTAAAGAGCAGTGCTGGGCGCTTGTACTCAGCAAACCGCCGGATAAAACCTATTGTCAGCACTTCCGGGTCTAGCAGGGTTCCCATAGTAAGCATCTGCTGGGCTGTACACTCTCGCTCAGCCGAGCAGGCACGAGCCCGTCCCAGAATAAAACTGAACAGCTTGCGTTTCAACAGCTGGTGGACTTGCCACAGTTCATCATCAGGGATATCCAGCACACGCTGCCAGATATTGATGTCATCGTGTCTTTCCAGAAAATCCTGGCCCAGGTACTTCTTGTAAAGACGACACGTCTCCGGGGCTACCCAGTTTGGTACATGAATTCCATTGGTGATGTCTGCGATAGGAACATCGCCCTCTTTCACATTGGGCCAGAGCATGTGCCACATCCTGCGTGTTATCTTCCCATGAAGCTGGCTCACGGCATTCCGATGCCCTGCCAGTTTTAAGGCAAGCACCGTCATATTGAAGCCCTGGTCATCAACCTCATCCTGTTGCCCCAGCTTTAGAAAAGTCTGGCGGTCAATTCCCAGGGACTCCCAGTAGTGACTGAAGTATCTCTCCATCAACTCAACAGGGAAGACATCATGTCCAGCCGCTACGGGCGTGTGTGTGGTAAAAACAGTAGTCGCCTGCACCCTGGACACAGCATCAGCGAAAGGGGTACCCTTTTTTACTTCTTCCCGGATTCGTTCCAGCATCATGAATGCCGTGTGACCCTCATTATTATGCCAGACAGAGGGATTGATACCGAGCGCCCTCAGGAGACGGACGCCGCCAATTCCCAGGATGATTTCCTGCTGGATGCGCTGTTCTCGGTCGGCAGAATAGAGACGGTCGCACAGGTGCTGGTCCTGCGCAGTATTCCCCTCAACATTACAACACAGCAGATTCAGGTTGACGCGGCCAAGACGCACCCGCCACGCCCCGACCTTCAACAGCCTCTCTCCCAGCCTGACTTCTATCAGAGGTTGGCACCGTCCCTGGTGGTTGGGGTCTACGGGTTCGATGGGTGCTTCATTGAAATTCAATTGCTTATATACCTCATCCTGCCAGCCACTTTCCGAAATATGCTGGTGAAAATAGCCCTGTGGATACATGAAGCCAACTCCAACGAGGGGTAATCCCAGGTCACTCGCTTCCTTGCAGATATCACCGGCCAGCACGCCCAGCCCGCCGGCATAGATGGGCAGGGAGTTATGGATAGCGAATTCCATCGAAAAGTAGGCGACAGGGCCCGCCAGCGCTTCGCCATAATTAGCGGAGAACCATGTGTTCGTCGTCTGTGTGTCAGCATCAAACAGCGCCATTACGGAATCATACTTGCTCAGGAAAGCAGGGTCGCTTGCTGCCGCCTGGAGTTCCTCTAAAGTCATCTCACGCAATTGCTTAACCGGGTTGTGACCGCTTGTTCTCCACAAGCGATAGTTCAACTCCCGGAACAGCTCACGTGCCTCGTCGTGCCAGCTCCACCATAGGTTGTTGGCCAGCTCATTGAGCCTGCCGATACGTTCCGGTATCTTTTCATTCATTTGAAGCTACTTCCTCCTTCCGACGGTTTGGGCTTATGCTCCTTCTATTGTGAGCAATGGCGAGGCCATCCTGCCAGGCGACACCTACCTGCCAGATAAGTTTCTCCGGCTCAACGGAAAAAGGTCTGACCCAGGTCACCCAAATGTAAGGGGTATGAAGATAGTAGCCACTATGGCCAGTGTCTTCATCACCTCATTTTGCCGATTAGCTACCGATGATAGATCCGGGCATTTCCGTCATAAAGTCTTCAAGCTGCTGCTTTCAAAGGAAAAGATCACAGAGGATCTGGTCAACATGCTTCTATCATGGCACCATTCTGGTTTCAATGTATTTTGTAGCCCCGGAATCCAGCCAAGCTATGAAAAGGCCATGGAAAATCTAGCCCGTTACATTATCCGAGCCTCATCCTCACAAGAAAGAACGACTTATGTCTCCGAAGAGTCCAAAGTTGTATATCAGTCCAAGGATGGCAAGGAAGAGAGGGTCTTCGATGCCTTAGAGTGGCTTGCAGCCATGTGTTCCCATGTTCCAAACAAGGGAGAACAAATGGTTAGATACTATGGGTATTATAGTAACGTTACACGAGGCAAACGGAAAAAGAAAGACCAGGACGGCCTGATATCCTGTATTCTGGAACCTGTCGAGAGCCCATCGGCCTTGAGCTCGGGGCCGAAAGGCCTCCAGGTCGAACGACGACTGGCTATATGTCGACCCACAATATTCTGATTATTTTCCATACTGAATTTAAAACGGGGCCGAGTCTTGCAGGATAGGCTTGTCTTAATTCTCCTGATTCTCACCCTTCTTTGACAAATCAAGGTCAAGATCATCTTGATCTTTTGATTAACCTCTTACGCTTATCACATATTCACTCATCCCAAAACGACAGACGAAAATATCATGAGGCGGATTCATTATTGACACACAAGTCAAATTTCACTACAGTTTTTCCTCAAAAAACCGGCTTCTTATCACTCAGCTTTAGCTATTGGCCTTTTTGTTTCTGGCGGCGAAGCAGAACAGGCCTCCTCGCCGGTGGAGCCCGATAAAGGAGATAATGGACCTATGAAGGGCATAAAAATAGTAATGGATGCAGAAGACCCAGAAGATATTTTACGAAATGTTAGAAATCTCATATCACGATTACCCAGAGGCAGCGAGTTGGTTGTTCCATATTTTGATTTTGTAGGCAAGGGGATTATTTTCTTGGGACTACTGCTATATAGAGGAGAAGAGGAGCCTCAAAAAATGGAAAAGGAGAAAGCCTGGGATTTCCTAAAAGCTGCCTGTAGCGAAGAAGATTTTCAGGCTTTTGTAGAGAGATTAAAACAACCAGAAGTGGGTATCTTGAGCGAAAAAGGGAAAGAGGCTTGCAGAGAATTGATAGAGTCAAAGAAAAGAAACACTCCTCTTTATAGCGAGTCAGAACTTCATACCCTGAAAGCATCGTTAGAGAAAAAAGGTGATTATAGCAAGGAAAGACTCGATGCCTTAGAAAAAATAATGCAGAGGAACTTTAATCCCCACCTTGTCAAACTTTATGATAATTTCTGTTATTATCTTCAGAAAACTGCCGAAGAAAGAGACGCCGAAGCATATAGAGACGCCTTTTTAGAACTAATTCTTACTGTAGTTGATTGCGGTATTACGCCAGTTAACATTTTTAGAGAGGATGGTGGTAAGGAAGATCGGGAAATGTTTCAGCGGACGCTCACCGAAAAAGATAAAGATAGAAAAAGAGAAATATATACATCGCAAAGAAAGAAATATATTTCAAATGAAGACATTCTAGTCCGCTTAGAGCAGATACATGAAGAAAGCAGCAAAGTAGTAACTAGCGAGATTAAAGCAGTAGAAGCCAAGGTAAAAGACGAGATTAAAGCAGTGAAAGACGAGATTAAAGCAGTAGAAGCCAAGGTAAAAGACGAGATTAAAGCAGTAAAAGACGAGATTAAAGCAGTGAAAGACGAGATGGAGACAAATATGGCCTTGAAAGAAAGCAGAAAGCCTATTCCAACTGAAGAAGAGTGGGATAGCAAAGTAGATGCACACCGTAAAAAATTCTTAGCAGAAGGAAAGAATGCAGCCGAGGCCCTCCTTTTAGCACGAGCCGAAGTAAATAAAGAATACTTTGGATTTATTAAAGGAATTGGTCGGACTACAAAGAAACTAGGAGACGAGGAGGACTGCGTTTTGAGCTTGCTTCAGAATAAGAAGGTAAGAACAGAAGTAGACAAAGAATTTAGAAAAAAGCTCGGTATCTCTAAAGGCCCCTATGTAGTCCCAGATGCATATACCGCTTGCATTGTCATTGAAAAGGTAGTTAGAAAATTAGTCAAACGCGGCGTATTAGAGGAAGCTTCCCTCGAAGCTTATTTATTTAGCGTTTTTGAAATCAGCTCTCAAAAATTTATAGAGCTTATTAGCAAATATCCAGGAGAGATAGGAGTCGTTCTTGAGCTTGAAAACAGGAAACACCTTATTACGCCAAAAGGGATTGATAACGAAGGTTATCTTTGGTATTGGCAACAGAACGATGACGGCAAAACTAGCACAGGAAAAATTCATATATCTGAATTGAAAGACAAGGTAATTATATTTGCTTCCAAAGTTTTGAAGAACAGAAGAGAGCTCACAAAACAAGAGGAACGTAGTCCCAAGCAACAAAAGAGTATAAAGGATATAGGAGGTACCACAGGCGGATTAACTGGCGGGCAAGGCGGCACAGGTGGCGCAACTGGTGGTTTAACTGGCGATGGCGGTGGTGGTAGCGCAGGCAGCCCAATGGGCAGCGGCGCAGGGCCAGATGAACAGGAAGGCCGTCATTTAGATAACCAGTATAATAACAGTGGATTTGATAGTGGGTTAAATGAGGCTTCTCAGCAACTGGCAGAGGGGACGATGCCGATACCGTTCAATGGAGATAATAGAACAGGAACGGCGGATAGAGTGCCAGTTAACAGAGGAAGTTCGGCAACAGGCGCCAGCAGAGATAGCGGTAAGAGCAATAATAACAGTAAGGGTGGAAATGACTTAGCGCTTGCAGAGAATAACGGAATTTCAGGAGAGACGAAAGCTGCTCATCAAACTGAATTTGCCGGGGCATTAAAAGATATTATTCATTCCTTGGTACCAACATGTATCTTGGTACCAAGGTTTTTAACTTTTCCTAATCCCTTGTCGGATCTAAAGAGATATTGAGATCCAAACCTGAATTCCCATCTGTCCCGCCTAATATGTATTTGCCCAACATTACCCCTTTGGATCAATGCCGATATGTATGCAGGTGAAAGATTGGTATTATGTCTCTCGATGAAGAATTTCTTGATGTCAGGGAACATGAGAATAAAATCCGGTCTAATACCATCGAATTTACACCATCGATATGTTATACATTGCCAGCAAAGAGAAAGGCATTTTTGAATTCGCTTATCATGTTTCTGGCCTAAAGATTTCACCTCCACTCCAACCGGGAAGCTGGTCTTTCATGTTATTGGGGCGGTAGCCGAGTTTGAAAAGGATATTATTCGGGAGAGGGTCAAGGCGGGCTTAACTAATGTCAGGCGCAAAGGTAAAAAGTTAGGGAGGCCTGCAATGCCTGATGGACTTTTAGAAAAAGCAAAAGCCCTTCGGGCGGAAGGGCTTTCTTATCGAAAAATTGGAGAGTGATTAGGTGTTGATGAGGGGACGATTAGGAAGAGGATAAAAAATATGTAGTGTTCTAATTGATCCATCTTTTGTAGCCTCTCTACGTTTGGCCGATGGCCTTATTTAGGCAATATGAGAAAGACCTTTTCATCATATTTCACGCCAGCCGCGTCGTCTCGCTGCTGGAAGTTCCGGGAAACAGTGGGGATACCGTTCTTATTTACCTCAAATCTGCCACTTACGTCGCAACATCCGGAAGCATTCCACACCCAGAATCTCAGTTCGTTTTTTCCTGGCTGAAAATAGGAAGTTACGTCAACCCACCCGGAATCTCCAGGGCATCTCCCAATAGACCGTCCTTCTGCACCCTTCCCAAACTATGTCTTTATAGCTTCCCGACCGTTAACATAAAGGATCGCTTTGTCGTCTGCGTTTGAGACTCTAGCTGTCACACGTGGATGCTCAATCAACTCAAGATGCTTACGTGCTACGCTAGCCATCTCCGAAGTCGGAAACTCATCGACTATGCGCTTGTAATGAGTTCTCGCCCCATTAAAATCACCTTCTATGAACTTCCCGTTCCCCAGCACTTCAAGTAGCTTGTCAGCCTCAGGATGTTTAGGGAAGCGTTCTATCAACTTTTCGGCATTTGCTACTTTCTTACGATTGTTGGGCTCAGTTCGTACTTTGTAGATGAACAAAAAGCTGGGATCATTCAGAAACGATGCATCCAGCTTCACCGTTCTCTGTAATTCGTTCTTGGAGGCACGCACATCGCCCTTTAAAAGTAAGGCAGTAGCAAGAAGATAATGCATTTCAGCATTGGCGGGGTTTTCCTTTATCTCTAATTTTAAAAAGGGAATAGCCTTTTCATAAATGCCCGCAGAAATATATTCCTTAGCTTCTTTACGTTTACGTTCTTTCTCAGCAGCAATACGTTCTTTCTCAACGGCAATACGATCAGCTATTTCTTTTAACTCTTTCTTTTCTTGCTCAATTTCTTCTTTAGTTAATTGTATGGGCTCATCCGTTGTTTCAAGATTAATTTCATCTGTTCGCCAACCGTCATCATACAAACGCATATATGCGGTTCCTTTTCCACCTTTAATCACAAAGCGTCTTACTAAAGATGGAAGTTCACTATACTCCCATACAAACTGTGCTTCCTTAACACCTTTACCGGTTGCTGCGTCAGTTATGCCGGTTACTTCAGTTAATTTGATTGGTACAGGATTGTTAAGCATTATTATATATTTTTTGTGACTTGTGTATGATTTAATATATCCTAAAGAAAATATGTTTTGATATTCATTTTTTACTTGAAGTTCTCTTTGTTTAAAATATCCTTTTCCTACTATTATCATTTCCAACATTTCATGCTTTTTCATTTTATCAAAACCTGTTTTGTGAAATTTGATATTACCCTGTTTTTTTTGAAAAGTTTCTGATTCTTTAATAAGTTGTGTAGCAAGATCACGTGTTAGTTTTTGTGGTCCACAGCTACAGAAACAAACAACCAATAAAAATGTTAAAAATAATACACGATATTTCATGACATACCCTCCTTTAAAACTTACAGATCACGTCCTAATTTCAACGTGCTGAAAAATATTTTTAATACTCAAGCAATCTATTTAAGTCTGCGGTATTTTGACTTCTCACCTTTGGAATTTGTAGTAGTGAGCACATCACCATTGAAAGATACTTCATAAATCAGTGGCCCTGCTAGTGAACCAATAACACCTCCATATTCTATCTTCAGCCGATTTTTATCTATGAACGAATAAGTTCCTGTTGCAGAAATATCCTTATCAACAGCATTTATTGTCTCATCTTTGAAAAATTCAATTATTTCTGTTGCATCGATTTCCTTCCATTTGCCAACTATTAACTCCTCTGGCTTCGAGGAGCAACCGTTCAAGGCCAATACGAGCGGAACAATCAAAACCGAAAGCATTTTTAGGATTTTCATGATTTTCTCCTTTGTCTTTTCATTGTTTGTCTTTTTTAAAATGTTCCTCTATATTTATCTAAAAGTCAATAAACTTAACTTAAATAAGGGATTTTTATAAATAAGGTGGTTGGGGTGCCAAACAAATTTTGAATTCTTAAGGGCAAGGGAGTAAGTATCTCCCCTGCCCTTTCCATAGCGGATACTCAATCAAATCAGTATTTCTTTGCCTTTTTCTCTGTTTCCTTGCCTGCCTTGACTATCTTTGCCGCCATAATCCCGTTTTTGATAGGGTACATAAGATTATAAGTTTCATTAATATTTTATCATTGATAGAATTCTACTTTCAAATATTATTTGTGATCTTAGAAAAATGCTTATGTTGCCGGAATAAAAGAAATTATTAAAGAATCATTTTGCCATAAACTTATGTACGCCCCTTATTTCACTGAATATACAGAAGGAGGGTATATATCATGGCGGAAATCAAAGGTATGAACCCCAGAGCAAGCTCTGGACTCAAGAGGAAGCTCGCTTCGCTCACATTTCTAACCCCGCAGCAGAGCTGCGAGGAATTCTTTGATTAAAATACGGTAAATATATCGTAAGCGAGTTGAAGGTCCCGGAATCTAAGGAA
>CAYRFN010000078.1:0-17623 GCA_964423495.1 uncultured Desulfobacteraceae bacterium | reverse complement strand
TTGAAATCACTACATATTCCCCTTATTTTTATCAACTAATCTGGAGATGATCCTTGATTTGTAACTATTTTAGTAGACAGGAATTAGGATTCAGGAGTCAGAATGAAAAAGTAAAGGGCCATTATTGTAATCAATACTTACTTTTTACCATTAATATTCATTTCTTAAAGGAGAAAAGACCATGAAAAAGTTAGAAGCGGACGTCATCGTTGTTGCGGCAGGTGTTGCCGGATTGGCGGCATGCATTGCCGCTGCAGAAGGTGGTGCCAGGGTAATTGCTTTTGAAAAAGCTTCCACCACCGGCGGAACAGGCAGTATGGGGATGGGGCCTTTGGGTGTGGAAAGCAGGCGTCAGCGTCTGAAGTTCCTGGGTCCCACAAAAGACGAAGCATTCAGGATCTTCATGGATTATACCCACTGGCAGGTGGATGCCCGGTTGGTGAGGGCCTATTTTGATAAGGCAGCCACTACCATTGACTGGCTTGAAGATATGGGAGTCGAATTTGAGGATCCCTGTGCCTATTTCCCCGGAGGAAATGCGACCTGGCACCCGGTTAAACCTGGAACAGAAGGATGCGCGGCCAATATGTACAGGATCATGACCGAAAAGGCCAAGGAAATGGGGGTCCAGATTTTTCTACAGACACCGGTCGAGAAGCTTATCAAAAAGGGGGATAAAATTGTAGGTATCATTGCGGAAGATAGATCTGGGGAACGCGTAGAGGCAAGTGCCAAAGCAGTGATTATCGCGACCGGTGGATTTGGAGACAACCCGGAATTGATCAAAAAATATACCGGGTATGAATGGGGAAAAGATTTGCAGTCCTTCAGAATTCCGGGGCTGGTCGGTGATGGTATCAGGATGGCCTGGGAGGCTGGGGCCGATAAAACCGAAATGCGGATGGAATTGATTTACCTCATGCCAGGGGAACTGAACCCCGAACTGGCAGAGGCGTTTCGCCAACCGCACCTTTTGGTGAATCTCCAGGGAGTACGCTTTATTAACGAAGAGATTATGCCCAATACTGCATTTACCGGAAATGCGATCTCCAGGCAAAAAGACAGGGCCTCATTTCTTATTTTTGATGAAAATATCAAGAACCATATGAAAACACCGAAGGGATTCGATTTCCTCCATCTGGTCTTTCCCTACACTGATGTCAGAAATTTCGAAGCACTTATGAAGGACGCCTTTGATTCCGGTTATGAATATGTATACGAGGCGGATTCTCTTGAGGAATTGGCCGAAAAAACAGGTATCGATCCCGATGGATTGAAGACGACCGTGGAAGAATATAACAACTATTGCGAAGATGGTTATGATCCGATTTTTAATAAAAGCCGAAAATATCTCAGGCCTGTTAAAGCGTCTAAATTTTATGCGGGCAAGCAGCTACCCGGGGCCTACGGAAGTCTCGGTGGAATTAAAATTAACTACAAGACAGAAGTGATCGACAAGAAATGGAATAAGATTCCGGGACTCTATGCAGCAGGGACAGACGCTTGTTCAATATACGGGGACACATATGTATTTGTCCTGCCTGGTAATACAATGGGTTTTGCGTTGAACAGCGGGCGAATCGCCGGGGAAAATGCAGCTGAATATGTAAAGAATTTTAGAGCGTAAAAACAGTTAATGCCTATTTAAGGTATCAAATTGCTTTAGGCATTAATTATCCACTATCAATGAGCAAACAGCGGTCAAAAGGAAGACATATATTTCTAGTCGTATTAGATTCGAGACATGGTCAAATCAAATTCACAAATTCATTTTCACATTAAGTTTGGGCCTTGAGCCCCTGCCTTCTGTCAATGATCTTTGCAAACAGAAAGATAATCATGATAGTAATCAACACTTCATTTAACGAAAATATGTATTGCGATTGCGAGATTCCATGATATCCTATTCACATGTGTTTTTACCCTTCAAATTTGGAAACGTAACCGTAAAGAACCGCATTGCCACACCCCCCATGTTGGCTTGTATGGCTACTCCCGACGGTTTTGTGACCAGAGAAATGATTGAATTTTACCAGAGCTTTGCCAGAGGAGGCGCTGGGATAGTTACCATTGGTGACGCCGCGATAGACTTCGATTACGCGCGGTCACACTTTGGACAACTAAACCTCGGTGATGACAGGGTGGTTACGGGACTGAGTACCTTGGTAGAAGCCGTTCAAAAATACGGGGCCAAGGTCTCTATCGAGCTTGACCACGCCGGAAGGTTGTCACCGCCAAAAGTCCTCAATGGCAGAAATCCAATTGGTCCATCACCATTATCGACTAAATTTGAAGAGATGATGGCCCAGATGGAAGGCAGAATGAAAGTCCAGGTCACGGAGATGGACCAGGATATGATCGACCAGGTAATAGATAATTTTGCAAGCGCCTGTTATCGTTGCGTGATGGCTGGATTCGAGATGGTAATGCTTCACGGTGGCCACGGACAACTTTTAAGCCAGTTTGTATCGCCTTACTCGAACAAGAGGACGGATAGCTACGGAGGCAGCCTTGAAAACAGGGCACGATTTGTCTTGGAGGTCCTGTCAACCATTAGAAGGAAGGTGGGAGACACACTCGCCTTGGAATATCGCGTGAGCGCTGATGAACTTGTGCCTGGCGGAATGCATGAAGAGGAGACCATCGAGTTTCTTAAAATAATAGAGGATCAGATCGATCTCATTAATGTATCAGTGGGGATGGTAGCCGAACCTAGATATATTCCTTATATGGCCCAGCCCACCTATTTCCCCCATGCCTATAATGTGCACCGAGCGGAAAAGATAAAGGAGGTTGTGCAAATACCGGTAACATGCGTCGGTTCGATCATGGATCTGGAAATGGCCGATAAAATTATCGCAGAAGGAAAAGCTGATATCGTGGCAATGGGACGTGCGCATATTGCGGATCCTGAAATAGTCAACAAAACCTACCGAAGAGAGCTTGATGATATCAGACCCTGCCTTCGCTGCAATGTATGCGGTGAAAGGCCAAAGGATTTTTTTCCGGTCCGGTGCGCAGTCAATCCTTTAATCGGCAGGGAAGTCGAATATAGATATATACCGCCGACACAGGAGAAAAAAAGGGTAGTTATAATTGGCGGCGGACCTGCAGGCATGGAAGCTGCCATAATAGCCTCTTCAAGAGGCCATCAGGTAACGTTATATGAGAGGGAAAAAGAACTTGGTGGAGCCCTCTGCGCAGCGGCATCGCCTCCATTCAAAGCCGACATGAAGAGGTATCTAGGTTGGATGATCAGGAAGACTTTGCAGGCCCCTGTTGACGTCAAATTATCAACCGAGGTGACTGCCAGTGCCATCAAGGCTGCAAAACCTGATACACTCATTGTGGCTGTTGGTGCGGAACCGTTCATTCCAGACATTCCCGGCATCAAAAAGCCTCATGTGGTGTGGGCAGGTGACGTAATGACGGGGATGGTACCTACAGGAAAAAAAGTAGTAGTGGCCGGAGCTGGACTGACTGGATGCGAAACAGCCCTGCACCTGGCTCAGCAAGGAAAGAAAATTACGGTCATTGATATGATTGGTGAATCGGAGATTGCAAAAGATACCACCCTTGCTGGTAAACTCGCCTTAATGGAATTACTTCAACAGCACAGCGTTGAATTCAGAACAGAGGTGGAACTGGAGGAGATCACAGACAAGGGCGCTATAGTCATGGACAAGGGGCGGAATGGTTTTGAAATACCTGCTGATACGGTGGTCTTGTGCCTGGGCGTCAGGCCTCGATACAAAACAGTGAACGCGCTTCAAGGATTGGTACGGGAGGTCTATGTGGTCGGAGATTGCTCGAATCCACGCAACCTGATGGGCGCAATCCATGATGCCTTTACTGTTGCAGCGGAACTATGAAGAAGAAGCCACAAAGGCATTTCAACCTTTTTCTGTGTCGAGTTAAGCGCAACAGGTGTAATGGCTATGGTCAGCAACTAAAAGTTAAATAGTTATTGGAACCAGGATATATCGGAAACATGCGCACCAAAAACCCCATGATAAAGACAGGTATCTACTTGGGTTTAAGTAAGATCAGAGCGGATACTATTATTAAAGACACCGGCTCAATGGAAATTCTCGACAAGGGGAGTGAAAACATTTTTGTTGCGAATTCCCTTGAGGAATTAGCAGCTAAAACCAGGATCGATCAGGATGCTCTGCTGATAACAATAGATGAATACAACAAGGCCTGTGACACAGGCCGAGATGAGCTTTTTCACAAAAAGCCCAAATATCTTAGGGCCATCAAGCAGCCCAAATTCTATGCCGGAAGCCTGGGAGGGATAAGAACCAATGAAAGGGTCAAGAAACTTTTAAGATTCTTTACAACGTCTAATAAAATAACGTGAATTCAGCACCGTTTGTGAGAGGAGCCATAAATAATAAGGAAGAATTGTTATGAATACTATGTATCCCCATCTTTTGGCACCAATAACAGTTGGAAATACAACTTTCAGAAATCGTTTTTTTACAGCACCGATATCATTACATTCAATACAGGCTGGAGAACCGTTTCCAACGGAAGCTGCTATAACGCATTTTGCAAATAAAGCAAAAGGTGGAGCGGCCTGTGTAACGTGTGTAGGGGTCAGTCTTTTCCCCTATGTATTGGACAGTGAGCACGCTGTTTGGGATGTGTATCAGAAATCCAATGTTAATTATCTTGCACAGTTGGCTGATCGCATCCATTTTTATGGAGCCAAAGCATCCATGGAACTCGGTGTTAGCGGCGTAGTGGGCGGAGAATATGGTGCTAGTGAGGGTATCATTTTAATGGCTGGAAACCGTGCCAAGGAGATGCCTGAATCAGAGATGGAACGGATTGCAAATGGTTATGCATATGCAGCTGGCGCATTGAAAAGCGCCGGTTTTGATATGGTGTTGCTCCACTTCGGTCACGGTCTCTTGGTGGGGCAATTCCTTTCTCCGCTTACTAATAGGCGTACCGATAAATACGGCGGCTGCATGGAAAACCGTGCACGGTTCCCAAATATGATTATTGACCGTATTCGTAAACAGGTTGGAAGAGACCTGCTTATCGAAGTTCGTATTAGCGGCGCAGAATTTGTATCTGGCGGAATAGTTATTGAAGAGGCTATCGAGTTTACAAAACTGATAGAGGACAAAATTGACTTTATCCATGTATCTGCAGGTATCCACGATCCAAAACATATGACTGTTGTGCATCCCTGCGGATTTCGTCCTCCAATGCCAAATGAACCTCTTGCAGAGGCAATGAAAAAATCCGGAGTAAAAATACCAGTTATTACTATAGGAGGCATTCAGGAACTGAGCGGGGCTGAGAAGGTTCTCGCTGAGGGTAAAGCGGATATTGTTTCCATTGCGCGAGGACTTATTGCCGATCCGCATTTAATCGAGAAAGCTTATGCCAACCGTGGAGATAATGTAAGACCCTGTATAAAATGTATGCGCTGTCATGACAGTGCAGTATATGGCTATCATTTCTCCTGCTCGGTTAATCCAGAAATCGGTCTTGAACACAAGCTTCCTCTCCTGGTGAAACCGTCGGAAACCAAGAAGAAGATTATAATTATAGGCGGGGGGCCTGCTGGCATGGAGGCGGCTTTGATCAGCGCTGGTCGCGGCCATGAAGTCATCCTTATAGAAAAGAGTGATTCTCTCGGTGGTATATTGAAGTTTTCGGAACGTGTATCCTTTAAATATGATTTAATGCGATTTAAGAACTATCTTGTAAATCAAGTGCCGAAAGCCGGAGTTCAGATAAGATTAAACACTAAAGCTACACCTGAAACAATTGCAAAAGAGAATGCTGATGTCGTTATTGTTGCTGTAGGAGCAGAACCGATTGTTCCGTCTATTCCAGGTATAGAAGGAGATAATGTTGTTATGGCCCTGAATGCCTATGGAATGGAAGATCAGCTGGCAGATGAAGTTGTCATTATAGGTGGTGGAGAGGTCGGCAGTGAAACGACATTACATCTGGGGAAAATGGGTAAAAAAGTTACTGTTGTTGAAATGCAAACCGAACTTGCTCCGAGTGCATCTACCACACACAGAGACGAGTTGCTGTATGAGCTCGAGAAATGCGAAAATGTGTATTGTCTGACTTCTGCTCGATGCACTTCTATAACCAAAGATGGTATTGTATACAATAGCGGTAGTGGAAAAAAACAGACAATTAAGGCGGGATCAGTTATTATCTCCGTTGGAATGAAGTCCAATAAACAGGAAGCTGAAAGTTTCCGAGAATCAGCTGGAAGCTTCTATATAATAGGTGACTGTGCCAAAGTAGCTACTGTGGAGAATGCGATAAAAGATGCATATTATACTACAATACTTATATAGTATCTTGTAGCATATTATTCAAGACTATTTTAAATTTCAAACAACTTGAAAGTGTTGTGGGGTTTTTGGGGGGGGGGACTGCCGGGGGGGGGGCGGCGAGCGCCGCCGCGGAGGGCGGCGCTAAAGTAATCATCTTTGAAAAAGCGTCTACCACTGGAGGAGCAGGCAACATGGCCTTTGGTCCCTTTGCCGTAGAAAGCAGACTGCAGCGTCTCAAGCAGATAGCGTTTACCAGAGAGGAAGCATTCAAAATTCATATGGATTACACCCACTGGCGTGTGGATGCACGGTTGGTGAAGGCCTTTATAGACAAGTCAGCCAACACCATAGACTGGCTTGAGAATATGGGAGTTGAATTTTATGAGGTCAATTGTCATAATCCAGGGTTTCCCTTTACCTGGCATATTGTAAAGGGAGTGGCCAGTCCCGCTGAGCAACTTGGACTCGGAGCTTCTATGATTAAAATTATGACTGATAGAGCCAAAGAACTGGGAGTCGAAATCTTTCTTCGAACACCGGCCGAAAAGATACTCAAGGCAGGTGCCAGGATCGTAGGCGTTATGGCTGAAGACAATTTCGGGGAAGAAATTCGGGCAAATACCAAGGCCGCGATTGTCGCTACCGGAGGTTTTGGCGATAATCCGAAGATGATTAAAAAATATACCGGATATGAGTGGGGACGAGATTTATTCTCAACAAGGATCCCCGGTTTAGTAGGTGATGGAATCCGTATGGCCTGGGAAGTTGGCGCGGCTGCAACCGAAATGATCATGCACCTTACTCCTCTTCGCGTACCCGAGATAGATGATTTTGCTATGGAATCTTTCGCGTTTCGCCAGCCAAACCTGATTGTTAACCAGTCGGGTGAACGCTTCATGAATGAAGAAACCATGGGGAATCCCACATTTGTAGCCAATGCGGTAAGCAGACAAAAGAATGGCTACTGCTTTATTATCTTCGACGAAACCACGAGGAAAGATTATGAGGAAAAAGGGCTGGATATTCCTCCTGACGGCGTTGCCACTTTCGCCAATCCTGACATTTCAGATACCGGATTAATGCAAATGCTTGAAAAGGGGAGCGAAAATATTTTTGTGGCGGATTCCCTGGAAGAATTAGCCGCTAAGACTGGTATTAATCAGGATACCCTTGGGGAAACCATAGATGAATACAATAAAGCCTGCGAGACGGGCCGTGATGTGCTTTTCCACAAGAAAGCAAAGTATCTCAGGCCTATAAAACAGCCCAGATTTTATGCCGGCAGGCTTTTTCCAGGAGCGATCGGGAGTTTGGGGGGAATTAAAATCAACTATAAGACTGAGGTATTGAACAAGAGTGATGAGGTGATTCCCGGTCTCTATGCAGCGGGAACTGATGCCAACTCACTATATGGCAACAGTTATGCCTTTGTTCTGCCTGGGAATACCCTGGGCTTTGCCCTGAACAGCGGGCGTATCGCAGGAGAAAACGCGGCGGAATATATAAAAACCGTTGATAAATGATATTTTATCCGATTCATTAAGCTTACACAGATATACAAAAAAACTTGACAGTAAAAGTAGTCAGAGATAAAAAAAGTAGAGCGACTGATCGATCTACTTTTTCGTCGAACTTAGAGGGCATTCACTCGAACATCGGCATTTTTTAATCTTTTAATCTTTATAGGTTTTTCTTCCTGTACCTGGTAATTTACCTGGTGTAAAGACAAAACTTGTATCTTATTTATAAACATGATTTTTTAATAAAAACATTAACAAACTTTTTTCAGGCAAAGATGAATTGAAAATGAGGGACAGACCCAAAGTAAGAGGATTGGTTTTGCCCCTCCATTTTCCGTTTGTCTTTAAATAAACAATTCATTCACACTAATAAAAAGGAGGATGATTATGAAAAGGAAGAAACTGTTAATGTTATCCGGGATCATGTTGATGGCGATGATACTCCTATCAAGCCCCTTTATGGTTGGTTTTGCCAAAGCGGCACCGCCCAAAGCGAAGACCTTAAAGATTGGCGCTATTATTTCTATGACCGGCTTTGCATCCGCATCGGAAATGCTGATCTGGGAAGGGATACAGCTGTTTGAGCAATGGATTAACGAAAAAGGAGGGATTAAGATCAAGGGAGAGCCATATACGATCAAATTCGTTGCAGAAGATGGGCAGAGTAGTGCCGATGGTGCCGTGGCCTCGGCGAACAAGCTCATCTATGACCATGGTGTCAAATTCCTTGTCGGACCGGTTATGCCTTTCATGGTTGTGGCCTCGGGTTCAGTCACCGAACCGGCCAAGGTCATTCGTGTTGCCCTGTACAATTGCGGCACACCAGATGAATACGGTTCGAATACCCCGTATACTTTTATCGCTAATGACTGTACTTTAGATTTCATGACGCCCAATATGCAGTATCTGAAAGAGGCTTACCCGAAGGTAAAAACTATCTCCGTTCTCACCCCGGATGATGGGGCTCCTCCCTTTTTTGAGCCAGTATTTAAACAAAAGGCTGCAGGTAAGGGACTTGAAGTAGTTGGTTGGGTGTTATGGCCTCTGGACACACAGGACTTTACCCCCTTTACAGTGAAGGCCCTGGCCACCAAGCCGGATTCGATATTCCTCATTAACGGCTGGCCAATACACATGGGCTCTATGCTTAAGGCAGCCAGAGAGATGGGCTTCACCGGCCCGATCCTCGCCTGCCATGAAGACCCCTATGATATCCGGGAGGTTGCTGGCCAAGCGGCATCTACGCACTTCTATACCCATAATGTAGACATAAATGCTCCTGAGATGACGCCGATGATAAAGGAGATCGCAAAACGGGGTAAGGCCAAATACGGAAAGGCTTCTCCGACCCATGTCTGGGGTTGGAGCCCTTCCTGGTCCCTGGTACAGGCTATTGAAGCGGCCCAGAGCCTTGACCCCACTGTGGTAAAAGATTCTTGGGAGAAAATGAAGTCTATTCAAACCCCATATGGAACCGGGAAAATGGGCGGGATGAAAACTTATGGGATCAACCATAGTGTGAGTGCTCCAATGCCGTTAACCGCTCTCAAGGGCGGAGAAGTGGTATGGGTTAAATGGCAAGAAGTACCGATGCCATAAGCTCGTTATGCATGGCTATCATGCGGGAGAAAATCTTCTCCTGCAGATAGCCATTGATGTGAAAAATAGAAAGACAAGGATGATTTGAGTCCACAACTACTGGCACAAGTCGCAGTAAACGCCTTGATGCTGTCATCAATGTACATCCTGATGGCCCTCGGTTTTGCTATCCTACTTAGCGTCATGCGCGTCCTCAATTTTGCCCATGCCGTTATATATATGGGAGGCGGGTATATTTGCTACCAACTGGCTGTAGTATATGGCTTGAACCAGTGGGTTTCTCTCCTGTTGGCCGCAATAGCCATGGGTCTGTTTGGGCTTTTTCTGGAGAGGTTCTGTTTCCGTCCGTTTTTCGGGGATGTGAACCGCACCATAGTCATGACCCTTGCCCTCATTGTAATTCTGGAGTCCGCGGTTAACATATTGGTCGGCACTCAGGTAAGGTCCGTACCCGCCTTTGCCTCAGGTATTATCAGGACTGGTGGTGTCTCACTCAGTGTAGAGAGATTAGTGACCTTCATTATCAGCGCTGCCCTTCTGTTTTCGCTCATCTTTTTCATACAAAAGACTAAGATAGGTCAGCAAATGCTTGCCGTTTCTCAGGACTCCACCGGTGCTGTCCTGCAAGGGATTAATATCTATCGTATTTCTGCCATCGCCACTGTGATAGCCTGTGCCTTAGCGGCGGTAGCTGGTAGCCTAATGGGTGCAATCGTCAGTCTAAGTCCCTATATGGGAGACTACATGCTGGTAAAGGCCATTGAAATAGTCATCCTGGCTGGGATAGGAAGTATTGGAGGTGTCCTGGGTGCCGGGCTGATTCTGGGTACATTAGACGCCTCTTTACCCATCTTGATAAGCGGCAGTGCCACTGACGCTGTAGGACTCGGTATAGTCATCCTTATCTTGCTTTTTAGACCCCAAGGACTGTTCGGCCATGAGGCATAAAAATGTTTGGAGGATGCTTTTAATGAAGGGATTAAGAGGAAGACCAACCAAACCGATTTTTTATGCTATTTTGATAATCCTTTTATTTCTACTCCCGTTATTTGTTCCAAAGCCTTACTACCTTCATATCTTCATCATTACTTTGCTATACATCATTGTCGTCAGTAGTTTGCGCACGATAGCTCTTTCCGGCCAAGTGTCTGTTGCCCATGCTGCTTTCATGGGAATAGGAGGGTACTTTTCCGGCGTGTTATCAAAAGAGCTGGGCCTGACGCCCTGGCTCACCATACCGTTAGGGGGGGTAGCGGCAATGATTGTTGCCATTTTGATTGGTTATCCCTTTACCAGGGTAAGGGCAATCTACTTCTCTATGGTGAGTCTTTTCGGGGGAATTGCGATAGTGAATCTAATAAGAGTGGCTCAGAAATGGACTGGTGCCGCTGGCCTCGCCGGCATACCTCCTTTAAGTCCCGTCAATATTCCGGGCTTGATAAGTATAACTTTTCTTGGCCAAAAAGTTTCTTACTATTATTTCACCCTGTTGCTTACCTTGTGCTGCCTTTTTGTTCTTTATAGGATTGAGCATTGCCGGATCGGAATGACATGGAAGGCCATTGCACAATCTTATTTAGTGGCATCCAGTGTCGGCATCAATGAGGCTGGGTTTAGAGTTCTTGCCCTGGCTATTGGCTGTTTTTTTGCTGGAATAGCCGGTGCCAGCTATGCTCATTACAATCTGGTACTGACACCCGCCACTTTTGGCTTCCTACCCAGCATATTCCTGGTCATGTATATGCTGGTCGGTGGACGTGACAGATTCGGCGGGCCTATTATCGGAACGGCTATTCTGGTCTTGGTTCCCGAGCTTTTCCGCGGGCTGAAAGAGTTTGCTCCTCTTCTTTTGGGAGCAATTATGGTGATTGTGGTGTTCTTGATGCCTCAAGGCATTGCCGGTCTGTTCGATCAGATCAAGACAAAATATGGAGAAGTCCGTAACAGAAAGGTGCCCGAAAGTGCTGCTTGAAACTAAGGGACTCACAAAGAATTTTGGCGGTTTAGCCGCTGTCTCGCAACTGGACACGCACGTCAACCAGGGAGAGATAGTCGGCTTAATCGGTCCTAACGGTGCCGGGAAAACGACGACCTTCAACCTGATGACCGGTATTCACCGACCTACCGAGGGAAAGATCATATATAAAGGGAAAGACGTAACCGGTAAGAAACCACATTTGATTGCCAAGATGGGAATAGGTCGTACCTTTCAATTAGCTTCCCTTTTTCCTGATTTCACTGTGCTGGAAAATGTAGTGGCATCGTTTTATTTATACCCGAAGTCTGGCTTCTGGGAGGCTGTGTTCAACACCTCTGCATACCGCAAGAAAGAGGAGCATATCTTGAACAGGGCCAAGGAAATCCTGCGGCTTATGGGTCTGGATGAAGTAAAGAATGAGCTTGCCAAGAATCTGCCCCATGGCTACCAAAAAATACTTGGCGTGGCTAGGGCCTTAGCTATCAAACCGAAGTTACTGCTGCTTGATGAGCCAATAGCTGGGATGACGCGTAGTGAAATTGAATTCTCACTTGGAACCTTTGAGAAAATGCGGTCACAAGGGATGACTATTCTGTTGGTTGAGCACAATATGGAGATCATGGCTTTGTGTGACAGGATTATAGTATTAAACTTCGGGCATAAGATTGCAGAAGGTTCGCCCGAAGAAGTCAGGCAGGATGAAGGTGTAATTAAGGCCTACTTCGGGAGTAATGATGCTGCTGCTTAGAGTGAAAGATATCACGGTGCACTATGGGAAAGCTATAGCCGTAAACGGTGTCTCTTTGGAAATTGCGGAGGGTACTGTAGCCAGTATTATTGGCGCCAACGGGGCTGGTAAGAGCAGTATTTTAAAAGCCTTGTCCGGGTTAATACCATTAACCTCGGGTGAAATATGGTTTATGGACAGGGAGATAGCCCGGATAGCACCTTTTCATATTGTGAATCTCGGCCTCGTCCACATTCCTGAAGGCCGAAGGCTTTTCCCTTATCTCACTGTTTTAAGCAATCTTAAACTTGGCGCCAGTTTACGGAAGGACAAGGCCGGTATAAAGAAGGATATGGATGAGGCCTTGGAGCACTTTCCTATCTTGTGGGAGAGACGCAATCAGAAAGCTGGAACCCTCAGCGGTGGCGAACAACAGATGTTGGCCATTGCCCGGAGCTTAATGGCCAGGCCGAAGCTTCTTCTGATGGATGAGCCTTCGTTAGGACTGGCTCCAATAATGGTTAACGAACTGGTGCCTGTAATTAGGAATATTAATAAAAGCGGAGTTGGCGTTCTTCTGGTCGAACAAAATGTCCCATTGGCCCTTCAAGTGGCCGAGAGGGCTTATGCGCTACAGGTTGGTAAGATTGTTCTGGAAGGGGATATTGACGAATTTAAAGACAATGAGATCGTTAAAAGGGCATATTTGGGGGGATAAACGCATCGAATAAATTGATGTGGTAAGATTCCGAGTCCGCTTGCGGCGGGGTTACCAATTAAAAACTGGTCCAGGGCGTGCCCTGGGGTTTAGTACCTTTTATTCTCAAGACTCAGAAAAACGAGTCCTATTAAATCAAACAATTCAAGGATATCTACAATATGGAAGAAAAATATAATCAAATGAAAACCGACATCGTCATTATCGGTTGCGGGGGAGCGGGTCTGCCAGCTGCACTCACTGCACATGAAAAGGGCATGAATGCGCTGGTTCTTGAAAAACGCGGGGTAGTAGGAGGTAACGCGTTACTGGCAGAAGGGTTTTTTGCCGCGGAAAGCCCGGCCCAGAAAAGACTTTTGATCGATGCGAAAAAGGATGATCTTTTTAAAACAGCTCTTGATTATGCACACTATAAGGTAGACCCGAGAATTTTGAGGGTTTTTATAAACAGATCAGGCGATACCGTGCGGTGGATAGAAGAAAAGGGTATAAGGTTCAACCATATAGCTCCCTTTTATCCCAATCAGGTCCCCTTGGTGTGGCACATTGTTGAAGGGCATGGCGCCGCCCTTATTAAGATATTTGAAAAGGAATGTAAGGAAAAAGACATTCCAATACTTCGGAAAACTCGGGCTAAAGAGATATTGATTGACGGGGAAGGAGTTAGAGGCGTGAAAGCGGAAGGAGAAGCGGGCGAGATTGAAATAAAGGCAAAAAGCGTCATTATTGCTACGGGAGGATATGCAAGTAACAAGAAATTATTGAAAAAGTATTGCCCGGAGCACATGGAGGTGTTTGAGGAATCCGGTGTGCCGGGAATGGATGGTGACGGATTGATTATGGCTATGGAATTAGGGGCTGATACGGACGGTCTTGGTAATCTTCATATGGTTGGCCCAGCACCTGTGCCGAAGAGTTGGACTATTGAGGCAGTAGCGGGAGAGCCTTACTCTATATGGGTCAATAAAAAAGGAGAGCGATTCATTGATGAAACCATAACGTTTAATGTCTTTGAAGCGATCAATGCCATCTTAAGGCAGAAGGGCCGTATATGTTTTGCCATCATCGATAATACAATGAAGGGGAATATCGCTGAGCATGGTGTTGTAAGGGGATGTGGCGAGTTATTTGTTCCGCGAGGGAAGAAAATGGAAGGGCTTGATAAAGAATTCAGCAAGCACATCGAAAAAGGGGGCGCTTTTAAGTCTGAATCATTTGAGGAAATCTCTGAATGGATTGGTGCTCCGAGAGATGCACTGAGAAAAACTGTTGATGAATATAATGAATTCTGCGACCAGCGCTACGATGAGAATTTCGTGAAAGATCCCCAATACCTCCAGGCCCTTCGTACTCCTCCATTCTATGCAATAAGATCCAGCGGCGCCATTCTCGGAACCACGGGCGGGATAAGAATTAACTACAGAATGGAGGTTTTGGATAAGGAATATGACCCTATTCCCGGTTTATACGCGGCCGGCGCCGATACCGGAGGCTGGGAATCCGACACATATTGCGCGGTTCTTTCAGGCAGTGCTTTCGGCTTTGCCATGAATTCAGGCCGTATAGCGGCAGAGAATGCATCGGATTATATTCAGGAAAAGGATAAGTGATTAAAGAAAAGGAGGCTGATATGTCGGAAAAGGGAATGTTTGATCTTTCAGGAAAAGTTGTTTTGGTCACAGGCGGAGGTTCCGGCCTGGGCCGCTCCATCTGTGAAGCCATGGCGGAATATGGTGCAAATGTGGTCTGCGTGGGAAGAACCGGAAAAAAAATCGAAGAGACCATAGATCTTATAAAAGACTTCGGTACCAGAACCATGGCTATTACGGCAGACGTTGCAGATCAGGCTCAAGTACAGAGCATGGTTGATAAGACAGTAAAAGAATTGGGAACAATTGATATCTTTTTCGCCAATGCGGCGATACGTGAGGTCGGGTTCCAGAGAATTCATGAGAAACCGGTTGAAGATTGGGACATTGTAATAAACGTGGACTTGAGAAGTGTTTTTCTTCAAATGAGGGCTGTATTCCCCATAATGATTAAGAAAAAAAAGGGCAACTTCATCAGCGTCTCATCAATAGGAGGTCTCTGGCCCATCGCGGATCATGAATTCCCAAAATTAAACACTGCCTACTCCGTGGCCAAGACAGGGCTGATCATGCTGACTAAACTGGCGGCCCGCCAGTATGCTGAGGATAATATTCGCGTTAATGTAATCTGTCCCGGATACCACGAAACCGAGCTAACACCGCCGGAAGAAAAGGAAGCCTTTGAAGCTGAAATAATTCCTCATGTCCCGTTGGGCAGGGGAGCTAAGGCTGACGAGATCAAGGGGCTTGCCGTCTGGCTTGCCTCTGACGCGTCAAGCTATGTTACCGGCCAGATATTGGTCCAGGATGGAGGCGTTAACGCATGATATTTTATCCATTATGAAACCCTAACATATTGGGATGATTTGGCAACTACCTAAAAAACTTGACAAAATATTATTTCAATGCTAACGGAAAGATCGACTGCTCGATCGATTTCTTCTGGTAAAGTTAATCAGGCAAGTATTCCGAAAATTTAACGACATACTGGTGTAAAGATTTTAAGAAGCCCACTGTGTATTGAGGAAAAAAGATGATTTATGTTTGATGTTAACTCATAAACAAGGAGGGTAAAATGTTAGGAAAATCATGGAAAAAATTAAGAAATATGGAATGGAAAGTGTTTGGCGCGGTTTTCATGTCTATACTGTTGATAGGTGCGATGGCCTACAACACTACCGCGACGGCAGCCGAGCAGGAGGTCATTAAGCTCAAATATAGTACCAGCTTCTTTCCCCCTGAGCCACCTTGTGTATTCGCAAACCATACCCTCGACTTAGTTGAAAAGAAAACCAATGGAAGAGTGAAGATCGAACGTTTTATGGCCGGGGCATTGGGAGGGCCTCTTGAACAACTTGGTTTAGCAAGCTCGGGTGCGGCCGACCTCATATCGCTACACGTTGATCAATACGCACAGCAATTACCACTTCATCAAATAACCAACACCGAGCTAATGGTAAGTGGGGCTCAGGGCCTGGCCAGTGTAACGGCGATCGTCCATGAATTGCAAGAGACCAAACCCTTGTTCGAAGCAGAACAGAAGAAGAACAACATAAAAATCTTACACTTCTACGTCAATGGCCCGACAGGGATAACGGCCAGGTTTCCAGCAAAATCCCTGGCTGACGTAAAAGGCAAGAAGGTAAATGTGATTGCGGCCTATCAGAGGGATGTCTTCAAAGAGCTCGGCTGGATCCCGGTAAATGTACAGATACCGGAACTTTATGAAGCCCTATCGAGGGGAGTCATCGATGCTATCTTTATGGCGACAGCTGCTAATGTGCCTTTAAAGTGGTATGAGATTGGAAAAGTACATCTGCAATTAGTTGACAATACCATTGTTTCTGCGCCTTTGGCTTTCAATTTGGATAGCTGGAATCGTTTGCCCGCTGATGTCCAAAAGGCATTCATGGAGGCATCATGGGAAACGGCTCAATGGACTGTGCAGCAAACCGAGATACATCTGGAACATACGTATAAAGCATTTGAGGAGAAGGGAGCAGAGGTAGTAAAGATTTCAAAGAAAGAAAGTGAAGCGTTTTTTAAAGTATTATTCAAGAATTCTATAAGAAACTGGTTGAATATCTCTAAGGTTGCCGGCGTTGAGAAGGACGCGAAGGTGATACAGAAGTACTGGGATAAGATGAAGTGGGGTAAGTGGAAGAAGTAGGAGAATTTGATCGTGCAAGAAATGCATATGTGAAGTACGGTCGGGAGGAGCTCTGTGACTCCTCAAATATATACCGGACCTCCTTTCGCTTTTCAAAAGGAGGTCCGGTATATCAATATCAGCCTATGCTCCCAAAAGTGTGTAAAGGAGATCGTTGATGAGGAATGTTGTTCTACAGGCTTTTGACGTAGCAACAAAGATAACCAGGTGGTTGGCAATTTTGGCCGCAGTGTGCATGGCGGTCTTGATGGCAGTAAATTTCACCGATATCATTGGGACGAAATTCTTTCTCAGGTCGGTCCCCGGCGCGCTGGATATCAGCGAAGAATTAATGGTGTTTTTAACCCTCCTGCCGATCGCCTTTATCGCGTTGGAGCGAGGGCATATCCGCATCACGCTGTTGGAAGGGCGTATGCCTCCAGCCGTACGCTTTGTACTTCAGATTATTCAATATGTCATTGCAATGCTGATTACGGGGTTTATCACCTGGCGAGTTTTTGTACAATTCCAAAAAACTCTTGAGGTCATGCAACTTAAAGAAGGACTAGACTTACCTATATGGCCTGCAAATCTGGCGGCTGTGATTTCATTCGGCTTTTTGACACTGGTATGGATGCTGCTTCTGGCAAAAACATTGGCTGTTGGTTTAGAGCGATAACTTATTTTTCTTGCGTTTCTGGCGGTCGCAAATCAATTAAAATGGTCAACCGCTGCTAAAAGGGAGCGAAAATGGATTATGGCTCATGGGTTGGTCTCTTGACCTTCATTGGTATGTTTGTGTTCCTCATGCTTGGCATACCAATTTTCATCTGCCTGTTTGCCGCGGCGTTTGTGGGTTCATGGCTGATTGGTGGGCCCATTTACACGTTGCAGCAATTTGCCAGTGCTCCCTACCACATTAGCTCATCGTACACCTTTGCCGTTGTCCCCTTGTTCATATTGATGTCCGTATTGGCTGCAAACTGTGGGATAGCACAGAGCGCCTATGATGCTGCCCGCAAA
>CAYRFN010000077.1:0-17995 GCA_964423495.1 uncultured Desulfobacteraceae bacterium | reverse complement strand
GTTTTCACCGGAGTGACGACTTTTTACTAAACCATCAGCTTTTCAATCAAAATGAAATCAACTTCTATAAATTTCCATCTGTTGATTCTTATAATGTTGGTTGTGGCCGCATTATTTGCTATCGGTTTATATCGAATAGAAATTGATACGGATATTGTTGGCTCTCTGCCGCAAGATGATCCTGTTGTTTCCGATGCCCTCAATGTTTTTATGAACCATCAGATTCATGACCAACTGATCATTGATGTCAGTCTCGAAAAGGATGATTTGGATGTTCTAGTTGAATACGGAGAACAAATTGAAAAAAGACTAAAGCAAAGCGGACTATTTAAAAATGTTGGAATGAAAGATGTCCAGAGTCTTATGTCGGATTTAGCATTTCATATATTAAATAACCTGCCGGTCATGTTCACGGCAGAAGAGTTGGACAATAAGATTAAATCATTACTGAACTCCAAAAAAATTCAAAAAAAATTAGCCCATATTCAATCAAAATTATTAGATTTAGAAGGTATTGGTCAAACCGAATTTATCTCAAGGGATCCCCTGGGTTTTAAAGATCTGGTGATGGCCAAATTGGCTTTCCTATCACCCTCGCAATCCGCTCGTATTTTTAAAGGGCATATAATATCATCTGACGGTAAACACCTGCTTGTAATAGCCAACCCGATAGCTTCGAGTACGGATACGGTTTTCGCCCGAAAGGCTACCGAACTGATTCATACTCTGTCTCGGGAACTCAATCAAAAATA
The DNA here is from genome assembly GCA_964423495.1 of uncultured Desulfobacteraceae bacterium. GTDB lineage: Bacteria > Desulfobacterota > DSM-4660 > Desulfatiglandales > Desulfatiglandaceae > CAYRFN01. Next base: position 17,243 of record CAYRFN010000077.1, on the reverse strand, counting down.
TTCTGAAACGGGATACCATCTTACCCTGACCTCGGTGGGAGCATATCGCGTTGCCCTGGATAATGAGCTTATTGTGAGACGTGATGTTCGCAACGCAATCCTGTTTGCGATGGTCGGCATCATTCTACTGCTAATCGTTGCTTTTCCAAGGCCTTATTTAGGGTTGTTGTCGGTTGTGCCGGCAATTGCTGGCTCGATGATTGCGTTCTTTGTGTTTTCTCTGCTGCACAAATCGGTTTCGCTCATGGTACTCGGATTCGGCGGGGCGATCATATCGATATCCGTAGATCATAGTATAGCGTATCTTTTGTTTTTAGACCGCCCTCATAGGACTTATGGCAAAGACGCATCCGAAGAAGTCCGGGCCGTAGGACTGCTTGCTGTGCTGACAACCGCAGGTGCCTTTGCCGCGCTTACTATCAGTGGATTTCCTATTTTGGAACAATTAGGCCAGTTCACTGCACTCGGAATTTCGTTTTCCTTTATTTTCGTTCATGCTGTTTTCCCCATAATTTTTCCTGCTATGCCGCCGGCGCGCTCAAGGGCTTTACCACTGCAAAATATGGTCGAAAAATTTGCTAAAGTGGGCAAAAAAGGTGCCTTTATAGCCCTCATTTTTGCGATTTTTATGCTTTTCTTTGCGAAGCCGGAATTCAATGTCAATCTCAGTTCGATGAATACGGTAAGCCAGGAAACCACGGCCGCTGAAAATTTGGTTTCTGATGTTTGGGGAGATATATTCAATAAGATATATGTAATGACCGAAGGTGGAAGCATTGCACAACTCCAGGAAAAAGGTGATCGCCTTCTGGATGTGATGGATCAGGAATTGGTTTCAGGAACTTTGTCATCAGGCTTTGTTCCTTCAATAATTTTCCCTGGAGAAGAAAGAAGACAACAAAATTTTACGGCGTGGCAGTCATTTTGGACTGGCATCAGGGTCGCGTCACTAAAGAAATCAATAAAAGCGGCCGCTTTTGATCTGGGCTTTACCGCAAATGCGTTTGAGCCATTTTATAAAATGCTAAGTTTAGATTCCTATCAACCTGAATCTTTAGGTATTCCTGAAAAATTTTTCGGCCTAATGGGAATTGCGTCCAATACTGAAGGAACTACATGGGTAAACGTATGCAGTTTGACCGCTGGTCAATTTTATAAAGCTGAAGAATTTTATACAAAATATAGTTCATTGGGAAAACTGTTTGATCCGAATTTCTTTTCGGAAAGATTAGGGGAACTCTTGTTTTCCACCTTTATGAAGATGTTAATTATCATAGGACTAAGCGTTACGATTCTTCTGCTTGTTTTCTTTTTAGATTTGAAATTAACTTTAATTTCTTTGCTGCCGATAATATTTGCCTTAATAAGCACTTTGGGAACATTAAAGCTGATTGGCCACCCGCTGGATATACCCGGTTTGATGCTGGCAATTGTCATAGTAGGTATGGGCATAGATTACTCACTATTTTTTGTGAGATCGTATCAGCGATATGGCGATCCATCTCATTCGTATTTCGGGCTTATCCGGATGACGGTTTTTATGGCATCGGCATCAACCATTATTGGATTTGGCGTTTTATGTTCGGCTCAACATTCTCTTTTAAGAAGCGCGGGAATAATTTCAGTGTTTGGTATCGGTTATTCTCTCATCGGTGCTTTTATTATCCTGCCGGCTGTTTTGAAAAATCGGTTTCAAATTCGGGAAAAAGATGGCCGAAAACCGGTAAATTATCGGGACAGGGTTATAAGACGCTACCGGAATATGGAAGCATATCCCCGTTTATTTGTCCGCTATAAAATGCGTTTTGATCCAATGTTTTCGGAGTTACCCATATTTTTGGAGTCTTATAAAGGGATCTACACAATTATCGACATAGGCTGTGGTTATGGCGTTCCGGCTAATTGGCTGCTTGAGCGGTTTCCGGAAACAAAGATATATGGGATTGACCCGGACCGAAGTCGGGTCAGGATTGCTGCTTTGGCGGTTGGAAAAAGAGGTTTGATCAAACCCGGCCGCGCACCGGATACGAAGATTCCTGAGGAAGCTGATTTGGTAACCATGCTGGACATCATACATTATTTAAAAGATGATGAGCTAAGGCTGATGTTAAAAAAGCTTCACAAAGGTCTTCGTAGCAGCGGCCACTTGATTGTAAGGGCCCCAATAATGCCTAAGAGGTGGTTCCGATGGGTATGGTTGCTAGAGAACTTTAAGCTTAAACTTTCCAACACACCATCTTATTATCGATCCGCTGAAAAAATTAAGACTATACTCATAGAGACCGGATTTGTAATTGAACGGACTGAACCATCAGGATCAAAGGGAGAATTAGTCTGGTTTATAGTAAAGACCGGACCTTGAATGCCTTGAGTACTTTTTACTTTTTTATCCTTTACACCTTTAACATCAAGCTGCAGTTAAAAACCTTTATTTGGAATGCTATAACTGAAAAGGGGAGGTACCGATTACTCAAACAGGTACATTTAATTTGATGAAAGCAATCGATTCTGGAAACTTTGCTTTATCGACGGCCGAATGGATCGGTCTCGTTTCATTCCTTATAGCGATTTTGTTGTTATTTTTTAATGCGCTTTTAGCTGTAATTCCATTAGCGGGTTTTCTCTTGCTTTGTACAGCGGCCCCCTTTTTCCCAGGTTTTGGCTTTTACCTCCCGATAATCAGTCGAGGTACATCGGGCAAAAAGGCGGTAGCCCTTACTTTTGATGATGGACCTGATCCATTGTCCACTCCGTCGTTGCTTCGGTTGCTTTTAAAGCGTGAGGTAAAGGCAACTTTTTTTGTTACCGGGAAAAAAGCAGTAGAACATCCCGAACTAATAAATGAAATCATACTTCAAGGTCATTCAATCGGTAATCATTCTCACGTTCATAATAACCTGGCTATGTTTAAAAGCTGCAAATCCATAGCCACGGAAATAGAGTGTGCTCAAAATGTGTTTAGCGATTTTGGGGTACTGCCTCTGGCTTTCCGCCCGCCGGTAGGAATTACCGGTCCCAGACTTAGGCCAGCCCTGTTGAAATCAGGCATGTATATTGTCAATTTTAGCTGTCGCGGTTTTGATGGCGGGAACAGATGGATAAAAAGACTTTCAAAAAAAATATTAGAGCGCATTCGTCCGGATGACATCGTTCTGCTTCATGATAGCAGACCTAAAAATGAACGTTTAATTCCTTATTGGTTAAATGAGATAGATCTCATTCTAACAGGCCTGGAAGCCAGGGGCCTCGCGGTTTTACCGCTGGGTGAGATTATTGGCAGGCCTGTTATGATAACAAAGTTTGGCGGGGTTAAGGAAGAAAGGTGAAGGGTTAACGTGCGGATCGTGCTTGTACATCCAACCGGATCAAACTGGGTGCCCGGCAAAAGAGATATTACCGCAACTGCTAATCGGATGGCGCCTCTGGGCCTTTTATCTATTGCCGCTTGGCTTGATCGGGAAGGACATGAAGTATTTGTCCATGACTGTTTAGGGCCGCAAGCGCCAAATAGCAATGCAGCCCATGCCGAAACCATCCTGAGTTATCATCCAGATCTGGTGGGGTTTTCCGCAACAACTTCTGGCTTTTTAGACGGCTACGAGCTGGCCGAAAGGATCAAAACTGCCCATCCCGGGATTCAAACCGTCTTTGGCGGCGTGCACATTTCATCCATGGGAGCGGTGCTTTTAAAAGACTTTGAACATATCGATTTTCTTTGCCAGGGTGAAGGGGAAGTTACTCTGGCAGAATTGGCGTCCGGCAAGCAACATGAGGGGATCGACGGTCTAATCTGGAGAAATGGCGGCCAGCCGGAAACCAATCCGACTCGATCCGTTATCACTGATCTGGATGCGCTTCCTTTTCCTTCTTACGGCAAACTAAAAAGGTTTCCCAAAGGTTATAACCTGCCGCTTTTCAGCTTTACTAAAAGCCCGGGGGCTACCATGGTCACAAGTCGGGGCTGCCCATATCAATGTTCCTACTGTGACCGCTCGGTCTTCAGAAAGGGCTATCGTTATAATTCCGCAGAATATATCTACGAGCACATGCGATATCTGCACAAACAATTTGGTGTGCGGCATATCAACATTTATGACGATCTTTTCACGACTCATCGTCGCCGCATCGTCGAGCTATGTAATATGCTGGTCTTAAAACCGCTTGGAATTCAATTCAATTGTGCCGTCCGAGTCGGACAGGTGGATGATGAGTTATTGGAAATGTTAAAAAAGGCGGGTTGCCTGATGATCTCGCTGGGAATAGAAACCGGTGACCCGGAATTGCTTGAACTTCATAAACCGGGGGTGTGTGCTGATGACATCCGCGATACGGTGAAGCGGATTCAGGCCAAGGGGCTCAGGGCCAAGGGGCTCTTTATGATGGGACTTCCCGGCGACACAAAGGAATCAATTCAAAAAACAAGTGATTATGCCATGTCGCTTGAACTTGACGACATGAACATGTCCAAATTTACACCGTTTCACGGCGCACCGATTTGGCCTCGCATCAATGAATTCGGGACGTTCGAGCAGGACTGGCGAAAAATGAACTGCATTAATTTCGTGTTCGTTCCCAAGGGGATCGATTCCAAAGAGAAACTCGAACAGCTTTACAATATGCATGTAAAGCGATTCTATACCTCCCCACAATGGCGGCGCAAATTTATGAAACGACTATGGCAGCATCGAAAAAGTTTATGGTATCTTGCTGCCCATCTTCCAACGTTTTTGGCAGCCAAGCGAAATTTTGAACCGGACCTCTGAGCTCGGATTCTTTTAATTCCATCTTTTATAAAGACCGGTAACTTTCCAAGCATTTTTGAACAAGCATTGTGAGGTCTTCTATTTCTGTCCGGTTGAACAGGATGTGGCCTTTTCTGTCCAGACTAACCGGTCCATAAGAGGAATCTTTCACGGGAAACTTCTCGAGCACAAAGAAGAGTGCTCCGGGTGGTAAAATGCTGTTAGCGCACAAAGACGGTGGGCAACCCAGGTCGCAAATCCCGCAAAGCATTGTTTCAATTTCACCGCAGTCAACGCTATCCAGAGCCATCTGCAATCCAGCCAGTCCCGAAGGGACCTGTTCGTTTACTACGAAGCTTGGTCCCGTAAGCCCGAAGTGGATGGCTGCTTCTCCCAGGAAACTGTTAGGCAAGGTATATGAGAACATGGCAGGGCTGGCGCTGAGTCCATTCTGAGGCATTACGGTATCATAATAATCAACATCCGTACTGAGGCAACCATATACGGTTGATGCAATGATGCCGATATTTCGTTTTTCAGTCCGTTCAGTTAAATCTGCATCTTGTAGTGCAAATGCTATGGCCGTCAGTCCCAGCCTTGAATATTCATCCATTCGCCTGAAATATGGATAAGGCTCTTTAAACACGGCTGCAGCTTTTATTTTGGGCAAATGTTCGTAAGGCATAATGAAACTTACATGATCCTTTCCGCATCCCATGCTTGCTGCGGTTACCCATCCAATTCCGCTAATTTCGGCACTCATCATATATGCTATTTTCCCAAAATAACGGCGGCATTTACCCCGCCAAATCCTGAATTCGTTGTTAATAGATAGTCTCCGGAAATGTGTTGAGGCTCGGAGCTAACCTGTCCCTTTGCCCCAACCTCCGGATTAGAAAAACCAACGGTCGGGGGAACAATCCGGGTCGAGAGGGTTTTAAGACCCAAGATTATTTCAATGCCACCGGCCGCTCCCAAAGTATGCCCGATGACGCCTTTAACGGAATATACCGGCACCTTTCGTTCTCCAAATACCTGCCGGAAGGCATTCAGTTCCATTAGGTCATTGTAAATGGTCCCGGTTCCATGGGCATTGATGGCGGTAATTTCTTCTGGTTTTCGTTTTGCCGTTTTTAGGGCTTGAAGGATAGCCTGAGTCAGGCCGCTACCACTCTTCGCTGGGGCCGTAATATGGGTTGCATCATTGGCAACACCAAAGCCAAGTATCATACCCAACCTATTTCGATTTTCCCGCTGCGCCCGTGCATGACTCATCAAAAGCAACGCTGCCCCTCCCTCTCCAAGAGATAATCCGTTCCGTCTTCGGTCAAACGGCATGCATGGGACCGGTGACAGTGCTTTTAAGGCGGAGAATCCAGAAAATATAAATTCGGTAACCAGGTCTATACAACAAATCAGTACCGCCTCGGTTCTTCCGGATGCAATCATTGAAGAGCCCTGGGCTACAGCAACGGTGGAGGAAACGCAGGAGGCACTGATATTAATGCCGTTCTTGATCAATCCGAATTTTTTGGAAATAATATCCGTAATGGAAGAAAGTAAAATATCCTGAAAGGCGGCAGGATACCCCTTAAGTAACTCCTCAAGATTGTCTATGCCGGCCTTTGTGGTCGCGGTAATGAGAAAGGAATCAGGCGGAACAGGTCCCATCTCAAAGAACAGGCGATCAAGAAGCGGATGTATCATTGAACGGCCGCCGGTGGGTTTCAGATCTTCGATACAGGCTGCAATTTTGACATCGTAGTTGTCCACAGGGAAACGATTGACAGACCTTATGGCGGTTTCTCCTGCTAAAATTCCCTGCCACAATTTTTTAAGGTTATTCCCTGGTGCTGTAATCGTGGCTGCATCGGTAATTATGACTTGGTTCCGTCCTCTGTTTTCCGGCTTACTGATACTCACATAATACCCTAATATCTTTACCTTAAGAGTGCGGCCTTAACATGTCTATCCACGTGCGATTTCTGTTCTGTATTGAATATAGGTTTTAGAAATATCGACCAATCATCAAAATGACGGAGTTGACGCCTCTGTTTTCACTATGTAATCCAGCGTTTGAGATGTGGTGGAGTCGAAGCGTAGCAAAAAACGGGGGTCCGGAATCCATCTTGAATTCCGTGCCGATTCCGATCTGCGGACAAAAATTGAAACGAGATCCCTGATTTCCCTCCTGACTTTCTACATTAAAGTCGGTGAATATTATGCCGATACCACCTTCCATATAGGGATTCAATCGGGGGCTTGAAAAAAAATTCAGATAATACAAAGCCATCATTCCGATAGAGACTATGGCTCGGTTTTCAGGAGATGTCGTAATGCCGACGGTGCCTTCTACCTTAAAGCGTAGGGGATCCGGTGCCCAATGGTGCCAAACTCGATCATAATCCCACATGACAAATCCGGATAACTGAAGGAAACTGATATCAGTTACCGGATCAAATGTTTTTCCAAGGACTGCGGCCAGACCATAGCGAGTCGGAATTTCATCCGAAATGGTGTCATCAGATAGGGCAATCTTCGAATTGCTGAAAAAAATCAAAAAAATGATAAGGAATGTAAGTTGTTTGAGGAAGTTAGAGTTCAACAACGCATACCATCTTATTCCTCTTTCTTTGTGATACCAGCCATTTCTTTTAATACTCTTTCTAAATTTTCCAGTTCTTTCCCGTATCCAGACCAATCCCCTTTTCGCAAGTAGTCCTTGGCTTTGTTATAGTGTTCCAAGGCCAGTCCTCCGAGATCATGAGTTTCCAGAGTTTTGGGTATAGCATGGGAGGGCAATTCTTCGAAGGAAGTTTTCATCCCCAATAGTCTATTCAGGGCCTTATCGAGATTTTCCTCCATTATAACCCTATTGCTGAAAGCGACAATCACCCTTTTTAGTTCTGGTAGGGAAGCGGCTTTTGATATGTCCAGTTCTGCAGAAACAGAAGACTGTCTTCCCCGGGTTTTTCGAAAAGGTGAGGATTGAGGTGATTGTGTTGGAGGTGGGCCTGTCTCTTCTTGTTTTGCCTCTAAGTAAACAGGTTCCACATATATGAATGTATCACCGAGAGGGATAGCCAAAAGATTACCTCTGATAACTCTTGAACCTCTCTGGCCCCATAAGCTCAGCTCTCTGGAAATATCTGTTTGTTGGTCCACCCGTGCTTCAATCTGCATCGGTCCATAGACCAATTTTTCCTTGGGCAATTTGTAGACCAGCAGATTTCCGTAATTAGGGAGGTCATTTCTGGCCGCCAGCCAACCAATCATATTGTCCTTCTTTGAAGGAGTGAAAGGAACCATCAGAAGATATTCTTCTTTTTCCCCTTCAGGAAGTTTTAATATAACATAATAAGATTCCATTTTCTGGCGGCCTTCACCATATAGCTCATCAGGAATTTGCCAAAGGTCTTCCTGATTATAGAATACCTGGGCATCTTCCATATGATATGTCCTGAATGTATCTGCCTGGATTTCAAAGAGGTCCTTGGGATAACGAACGTGCTTTATCAAATCAGGAGGCATTTTATTAAAAGGCTTAAATAGATCAGGAAATATGTTTGAATACGTTTTAACTATAGGGTCTTTTTCATCAATCATGTAAAAACATACATCCCCATTATACGCATCAACCGTGACCTTGACCGAATTTCGGATATAGTTCAGCCCTTTATTAAATCGACCATAAAAAGGGCGAGAATAGGGATACATATTAGAGGTTGTGTAGGCATCTTGAATCCAATAGAGCTTGCCACCAGAGATAACGAGGTAAGGGTTGCCGTCATAATCCAAAAATGGGGCAATAGATCTCACTCGCCTGTCAATCCGGCGATTATACATTATCTTACTTTTCGGGCTCAAATAAGTAGTAAACAGTATCTGGGGGTCTAAGAATTCAACAGCAAATAACAGTCTTCTAATAAAAGAACTAATAGGGACACCACCCTTTCCATCATAAATGGTATAGACATTCTTGTCCCCCTTTGGATAATCAAATTCCTTGGCCTTAGTCTTTACCAGAACATATGCATCGGTTTTTTCTCCATAATAGATTTCCGGGCGCTCTATCTTTAGGTCAGCATCAAAAGAGGGTGGCAGGTCTTTTATTAAAAGATTAGGAAGGCCTTCAGATGTTACTTCATTTACCGGGCTTAGTGCCAGCCCGTAGCCATGAGTATAAGTAAGATGTTTATTGACCCAAGTATTTGCCTGGGGAGGAAGTTTGTTTATAACTAACTCCCTTGCGGCCAACATAACCTGTCGATATTGATTGTTGATTTGATAACGATCTACGTCAACATTACTAAAATCGTAATACAAGCGTATGGATTGAATCTGCTTGTAGGTTTGAAGCAAAGGACGTTCATCCCAGATCCTAATATTTTGAATAGTTACATTGTTCCTTTTTATATCTTCTGCATCAAGTTTATCACTAACCGAGAAATCGACTTCTTTTATCTTGTTCAAATTGTAGGCCCTGCGAGTATAATCAATATTGTAGGCAATGTATTTTGATTCTCTGGCCAATTCATTGGGGTTAACCACAAATTTTTGTACAAAGATGGGAAGGATGTTACCAAAAACAAGTATAGAGCCTAACCAGATTCCTCCACTTAACAAAGTCAATTTTTTTCTTGGTCTAAAGACTTCGAGAAAAAGCATAAAGGCAAAGGCCAGCGAGACAAAGATCAATACTTTATTAGCAAGGATTTTTACATAGACATCCGTATAGCTTGCACCAAAGGCTGGTCCCTGTGTAGAATAGAGGAGGCCGTATATTTTCAGATAATAGCCCAAGGCCATGAGAATAACAATCACTCCCCCTAAAAAAATGATGTGTTTCTTAGCCGCTGCTGAGATAGTGATTTTAGGAAAAGAGACTGGCTTGCTTTCAGTTTGAGCAAATTCACCAATTACTTGAAGGGCACCTTCTTTAAGATACCAAATGATGGTTAGTAGGCCAGCGAAAAAGAAAAGGGTTAGCAACCCATTTCGGACAAAGATATACAAGGGAAGAGAGAATACAAAAAAACCAAGGTCTTTGCCAAAAATAGGATCATTGCTGCCAAAAGGTTGTTGGTATAAGTAGCGCAGGACCATATCCCATTGTTTCGAGCTCTTTGATGCAATGACAAGACTAAGAATCAGAACAAAGGCTATTAGAAGAGTATTCAAGGTCTTAGCCGAAAGACCGAGCTGGCTAATATAACTTCCCTCATCGCCAAAGGTAGATCCGGATTTTTTTCCAGGGATTAGACGTTTAGCTACATAGACGTTAATGGACAGAATAAGAATTAAAAGCACCCAAACAACTAAACCAAACCCAAATTTGCTCAAAAGCATGGTCCAGAAAACAGACGAAAAGTTGAGATTTTTAAACCACAGCCAATCAGGATAGACTGAAACTACTGACCCAAGCAAAAGAATAGCCAACAAAACGATTCCGATAATTAATTTTTTATTCATAACTTAATCTCCGCTCATAAAATATCTTTGTCCCATTTGGCCATTTACGATATGGGACAATATATCCGCCTATTCCTGGTAAAATACCAAGTGTTATCTCGGGGAACTAGTAAAGTTGCACTTTTAGTTTTCACAGCTATCATACTATGATGCCTAAAAGCAACCTCTAATCATCCTGATCCTCATCCTAAAGATTATGTTCTGCAAGTGGCGTTTCTATCTCGAAGGGTATTTAGATATCGAATAACTTAAACTTTGTTGGCAATTTTGCGGAAGTGATGGCCGTAGACCATTAATGTCATGGCCTCGGGAAATGAGTTTCGATAGTAGATCATTGATTTTAAAAACATCTTCCAATAATAAAATTGCGATAAGCCGTTTCCCAACATGCCGAGGTAGAAGACACTCTTTAAAAAAGCCTTGACCTGATGGATTTTTATTCGTCGTCTTTTTTGTGGCTGATATTGTTCTAAAAATTTGCATACGCGTTGGTAAAAGTACCTGGGGCTGTAAATGGTTCTAACCATCTTGCGGTAGCCCTCGATGAGCTTTTCCCTGTCCATTCGAGGAATAAAGTTGATAGTTGTCCCGTCGGTTTTATGCCCCGGAATATTTAATAGGAGCCGATTTTCGGCTTTAAGTCGGTTCCAAAGTCTCGTATTGGGTATTGCATTAAGCATCCCAACCATTGCAGTAACTACCCCGGATTCCTGGATGAATTTTATTTGTCTGGAAAATATAGACTCGTCATCATTGTCAAAACCTACGATATAGCCCCCTAATACTTGAATACCTGCCGCCTGTAGCTTTTTGACGGCGGCAATTTGATCACGACCGCGATTTTGAAGTTTTGAACACTCCTTTAAGCTCTTATCAGAAGGTGTTTCAAGACCAATAAAGACCGTATCAAAGCCGGCATCGACCATCAGTTTTATGAGATCATCATCATCTGCTAAGTTTATGGATGCTTCGGTCAAAAAAGTGAAAGGATACTTGTGCGTCCTCATCCAATCAATAAGTCTTGGTAATATCATTTTAATTTTTTGCTTATTGCCAATAAAATTGTCGTCTACGATAAAAACATTATTTCGAGATCCTAATGCATAGATATTTTCCAGTTCATTAATTAGTTGATCGGCGCTCTTCAGCCTTGGCTTGTGGCCATACATAGCAGTGATATCGCAAAATTCGCAGTTGAAAGGGCAGCCCCGTGAAAATTGGATCATAAGTGTGACGTACTTCTTAATTTTGATCAGATCCCAGCGGGGGGCGGGTGTTGACGATAAGTCAGGGAACCCATCGGATTGATAGATTTTTTTAGGGCTGCTGTTTTTCAGATCAGCCAGAAACAACGGCAAGGTCAACTCGGCTTCATTTAAGACCAGGTGATCAACCAAATCAAGAAAGTCTTTCGGGGAACTGGTAAAGAGAGGACCACCTGCAATAACTTTGGTCCCCAGTCGAGAGCATCTGTCAAGGATTTCCAAAACCGATTTCTTCTGGACTAACATGGCACTGATCAACACGTAATCGGCCCACTCAATATCACTATCCTTAAGCTCTTCAATATTTAAATCTAAAAGTCGCATGTCCCACTCTTTTGGGAGCATGGCTGCAACCGTCAGCAGTCCAAGGGGAGGGTAGGCGGCCTTTTTCGTCACTATTTTGAGGACGTGTTTAAAACTCCAAAAGGTGACGGGATATTCAGGGTAAACAAGTAACGCTTTCATGACATCTCTCGTAAATTTGAAAAGATTTGATTATTGGGCAGATTGAATAGCTGAAGATATTTTTGCAGGGATTTGTAGTCTAAGAACATAGATTATGTAACCATAGTATTGATATCTTTGTCAAGTTATATTGTGGGATCGCAACATTTCACTGGAATCCTTGACCCCTCGATCCCCTGAATCCTTCGTAAATCACCAACTCTTTTGGAGATAACCCTTGTTTATAAACAAGTTCCTTTATAAAATTGTAAAAATGAAATATAATTCTAAATAACACGCCGTGCAGAATCACTAAATCGGATAAAAGGCAGATTCTGATAAGTATTCTTTTTAATCAGTCTGTCTACTTTATTGTTAAACGTGCATGAAAGGCTAAAATGTCAAATATCTGCTCTTGATTCTTTGCAGAAATGAATAAGAGAATAACATAAAATAAGCCTATAAAGAGGAAGAAGAGAAAGATTAGTAAGGAGGGTGATGATGAAACCAAAAATTATCGTGGTATTGGTATTAATCGCATTATTTGTAATTGTACTTATCCAGAATACCCAGGTGGTCACGCTGCGGTTATTTTTCTGGAAAATAGGTATGTCTCAAATCATATTGATACCGCTGACTATGGTGATCGGATTTGTTGTAGGATTTCTCGTTTCCAAGGTCATCGGGGATCGTCGTAAGCGAAAAAATAATAAATAAGAGAAAAACATAGACTTGAATCCATATTTTACCGGGAAAATCGGGTCCTCTCCACGCTCATCCTGACGTAAGGAGGCACACATTGTTTGAATTTTTGCTTAATGACCGAGAAAAGGCCTTTTGGAAAGAGGTCCGGGAATTTGTGAAGAAGGAAGTCCCCAGCCAGAAGATTCGAGAAATGGACAGGAGCGAAATTGAATCGGGCAGGTGGTTCGTGGAAAAGGCCGGGGCTCGCGGTCTCCTGGGTCCCAGGTTCCCGAAGGAATACGGCGGGAGAGGAATGAACTGGGTGACCGACGTGGCAGCCTGTGAAGAGGTGGGGGTCTTGGGTACCTCCTTGGGCTGCGCCTATGTCATGCCCAGTATTGTGGGAGAAGCCGTTAACCTCTTCGGGACAGAGGACCAGAAAAAGAAGTACCTAACACCCACACTGGCCGGAAAACTTTACAGCGCTGAGGCCCTGACCGAACCTAGAGGCGGGTCTGACTTCTTTGGGGCTACCACCACGGCCATGGAGGATGGCGACCACTTTGTCCTCAACGGTGAAAAGCGATTCGTTGTTGGGGCCCAGGATTCTGACTGGTTCCTGGTCTACGCCAAGTCTGCTACTGAGGCCCCTCCTCAAGAGTCCATGAGTTGTTTCATTGTGGAACGGGCCTTTGGTGTTGAAGTGCAGAACATCTATAACCTCATGGGAACACGCGGAGGCGGCACAGGGCGCCTGGTTTTTAGAGATGTTCGTGTGCCCAAGGAGAACTTGGTTGGAAAACTCCACGGGGCTTACACTGTGTTCAACCGTATGATGGTGCCGGAGCGTCTCCTTTCCGGTGCAGGAGCCGTGGGCGCTGGTCGGGCCGCCCTGGAAGTGGCCGCCCGCTACTCGACCCGCCGCAAGGCCTTTGGACAGGCCATAAACAGCTTTCAGGCGGTCAGCTTCATGGTGGCAGACTCTATTGCACTTCTGGACTCGGCCCGTGCCTTGTGCTTTGCCGCAGCGAAACTGGCCGACAGCGGCGGCGACGCCAGGCGACTGGTTTCCGAGGCCAAAAAGGTAGCCACCGAAAACGGCTGGGAGGTGCTTAACAAGGCAATGCAGATCATGGGCGGGATCGGCTACACCACGGTATATCCTATCGAAAGGTTGCTCAGGGACGGGCGACTATCTATGATTTGGACCGGGAGCAACGAGATCATGAATCTCTTGATTCAGCACGAATACTACAAAGAACTGGAGAGAAGTGCCGGGCAGGCCCGGGATGTAGAAGACGACGCTCTGAACCCTGAACAGGTCGAAGAAAAGCATTATGGGTAGTTTTCTACTGAAAAAGGATCAGGTTTTGCATTATGATATTTTTAAGGGTTATCTCGCTCGAGGATGGCGAAACGGTTCATAATGCCTTCTTCGATAGATCGTACGAGGAGGAATAAAACATGAAGGTGAAATATTTTTCCGACACGGATACTGCTCACGTCGAATTCACAGACAGAGAAGTCCATGAGACTAAAGAGATAAGTGAAAATATCTATATAGACATTGATGGGAAAGGTAACGTCGTGAGCATGACAATAGAACATGCAAAAGATAGTGCTGGGCTTTGGGAATTTTCATATCAAGAGATGTCTCGTTAAACAGCATAGAAATGCCGAACCTCGGGCTTGACAAGGATGCGCGGAAAAAGCGCCCGCGCACCTATCAGCCCGGCGTTCGACACTGTGACTGTAAGAGAGATCACATATGTCACGGGTGAAGGACTTATTTGAGGAAGGAGCACATTTTTATAACGATATTCATGTCGGCGACACCCCCTATCACAACGCCCATGCTGTTATCGTTGACCTACTTCCGAAAAAGGAGGCAATCATAAAGATGATCCCATACGAATTCTTCAAGAAGCTAGACATGAAGATTGGAAAAGTATTGTCTGCAACGAGAGTTGAGGGAACAGACAAGTTAATAAGACTAGAGGTTGATATAGGCAGCGATAAAAGGCAGATTGTTGCGGGAATGGCTGAGTTTCGTGATCCTGAGGACTTGGTGGGAAAGCAAGTTCCGATATTGGTGAATTTGGAGCCCCGGAAGTTTCGTGGCATTGAAAGTCACGGGATGATCCTTGCTGCCGATGTCGATGGGCGGCCAATCCTTCTGCATCCTGAAGTCGAGGTCCCTCCGGGAAGTACAATTAGATGAAGACCGTCTAACAACAGAGTCAACCCGACTTTGCACCTCCCCCAAAAAAGTGGACACATTGACCTAACAAAGGGAGGTGTTCATTAACATGGGAAATTCAAAAATCTATAAGACTGGCAGGATCATTAATAAGATAACGTTATAATGCAAAACATGACCCCAATTCCATTTATATTTGTTAAAGAAACTGCCTAATAATATGAGGGATTTCATTAATTGAATTAAAAGGACCTTCAAGTAGGTGTCTCCAACCAGGTTTATTTATCACATAGACTTCATTTTCTCTCTTTTCTACTGCCAGGATGACATGGCCTCGCGGGTCACTAGGATGATCGACCCAAAGGAGATATGTCTTTCTATACCCTGCTGCTTCCACAGCATCTCTGCTAAATTTGGAAGCATCCTGACAATTTGCAAATCCACTTTCATAAACTCTTTTAGGCGATTTCCAAGGACCTATATAATCCTCATCTTTAATCTTCATAGTATTATGATAATTCAACAACCTAAAATCACTACCCACCCTGCCACTAAGAACTGCTTCCTCATAACTCCACCTTGGACCTTTCATATCTCCCCAAATTGGTTTGACAAACTCTAAGGCACTTTGGTAATTTTTCAGAGGATTATCACCTTTTTTAAACTTCCCGTCCATATATCCCCAAAGCAAAGCCTGTAAAGGAGCGCTAAACCTAAAATCACTCTCTCCAGATAAAACCATATCTCTTATTGCATATACTTCTGGTGCAAGATTTCCATCGGCATTTTTTATTATCAAAGTCCCTTCCAACCCATCATTTTCATCGAAAGTTATCTGACCTTTTGACAGAAATTTTGATTTCTCAATTTCAAGTATCGCTTTATTCACATGCAACCCCACTTTCCCACTCTGGGGGAATGTAAAAGCGAAAGTTAACGCGTCAAGGTCTTTTTTACCAGAATAAGATACCCAATCTAACGCACCCTTTTCAAGCTCTTTATAATTAATTTTATCCTCTCCAGGCTCAAACCCCAAAGGCTCAGCACTAATCACCTTTCCAGTACGTGGAGGACCCATGTTCATTGACCAACCACTCCAATCGCTCTTTACATTACTGTTACCTGTCCACTCCATAACCATTTTATAGGCACCAGAGGGCAGTTTATCCTTTCCAAACAAATTTGAGGGTATATCCAACCCTTTTACCAAATCATAAATTGAACCCATAGCTTTCGCTTCCTGTGGATTAATCCCATCATTCAATTCAGGAGTCTGGGCAAACTCTAAAGCAAATTCAGGGCTTTTTTGATGCATCTGCCACAACAATAAATTTCCAAATTCCTGGCTGTATTGCAATGGATTAGCATTAAAGTTCTGTTCAATGGTTTTTATCTCAGCAGGCGTATATTGTTTTGTTAACAAATTAGTATCATAAAGGCTGGTCTGTTTTGTTGCCATTGCACATCCAGCAAATGCTAAAGCAGTTCCAGAACCAACCAGTAATTTAAGCGTCCTGCTAAGATTATTATCAAAATTTTGATAAATACCTCCACCTTCTGATTGTATTTCAGGAATAATAACCTCTCCGTCTTCACAAACATATTCTACAAAACTTCCTTTATCAACCTTAAATTCTGGTTTAACCCATCTACCATTCACAATTGTTACTGGAGTTCTTTCCATGCTTTCAATAATTGAGTCCAGATCCTGAAAATAGCTTGTTGTTTTATGGCATAAATGCCCCATGCCAACAGAATTAATAAAAGAATTATGCATTGCATTTGCTTCTATCTGCTGCTTAATGTAAGCAGCCTGAGAGTCTGTCAAGTAATACTCTTTGCCAGAATCAGGGTTTGTGAAAACATGATAGTTATTGCCATCCACATTAAATAATTTAGACCTTTTTTCAAACAATTTGTTTACCCAATTTTCAAATTCCTCCAAAGGATCATAATTTGGATTTTCTTCTTTGGCTGTATTCTGTTCTCTATGTGAAATTGCGTTAGTCAATCTTTTAGCTAAGTTAAGTTTCATCGTTACCAATCAATCTTTTGGTATTTATAAATCTTTTTATTTTTTGACTACTTATAAGGGGTATTCTGGCAGATACAATTATGCAAAATTATCCAATTGCCTTCAAAAATTCAAGAAATTTAAGCACAGATCAAAAAACCAATCATATTTTTTCTTAATTGAAAATTTTTACCACATCTCCTGCGGCATAAGCAACGCATATATCAGTCCTTCAACCAGAATTCCGTGGTCAACAAGTTGAAAATGCCAAAAGTATTTTTAAAAAATTCAGAATAACCCCCCGAATAATTGAGATTTGGGCAAGAGCAACTTAAAAACCGCAAGTTATAAATAACACTTTAATCATTATGGTCCTTCACAGTTTTTCGTGGGTGAATCTATATATTGTAGGCAATTTGCCT
>CAYRFN010000076.1:0-18013 GCA_964423495.1 uncultured Desulfobacteraceae bacterium | reverse complement strand
CGTCTCGTTTTTGAAAAGAGAGCCCCATGTTCTGCCATGGCTAAACTGCGACTTTCTTAAAAGAGAGTCCCATGTTCTTCTAAATGCGAAGCCTTTTGAACGTTACCGAACCATTAGGTATGAACCCAATTTTTCTGTTGACAATCAGAAAACAAGAATATATATAAAAAATCAAATAATTATAAAAAATTCCATTCATGCTTAAAAAGTATTAGGTGTTGATTTTAGGAATAATTATAATAATCTTAGAATATTATCCCTTTTAGAACTACGATTTAATCATTCAGAAGAAGAGTACTTATTCCTCCCGTTTTAATGCAATTTAAAATTGATGCGTTTGAGATCTTGTTTCTAAATTAGAAACAATCGGCGATCAGGATGCCATTAGACTTCAGTCAAGTTGTATGCGTCAAAAAAATACAAAAACTTCATTACGAGAGATATATTACCTAAGCCGCCTACTTTCGTTCTTGCATTTGGGCCTGCTAAGGAGTTTGTATGCCTAATGATAATAAAGGAGCCTCAAGATTAATTTATTTGCATGTGCTAATGAACTTAGAGGTTTTAAAGAGGAAGAACTTTGATGAAGGAAGGGGAAAAAGGCATTACCCTTATTGAAGCCGAGCCAGAAGCTATCAGAATAGATGTATTAAAGACTGCAGTCTTAGTAGTAGATATGCAGAACGCCTTCGTGCTCAAGGGTGGATATTTTGATTTGATCGGCATCGACATTTCACCGACCAAAGAAATTATTAGACCGTGCAAGGAGATAGTCCGTGCGGCACGAGAGGAAGGAGCCAAGATCATTTATCTCCAGATGGGATTTAGCCCAGACCTGTCTGATACAGGTCCGCCAGATTCGCCAAGCGCTTTCAAATCAAAAGGGCTGAACCTTATCATGCAACGTCCTGAATTTAGAGACAAGGTATATCTTTATGGCACCTGGGGAGCCGAGATCATCGATGAATTGAGGCCTCATCAAGATGATATAGTGATCAAGAAGCAACGGTATGATGGATTTGTAGGAACAAACCTGGACATCATTTTGAGAAAACTTGCCATCAAATACTTGGTGTTCATAGGGACAGCCACAAACATATGCATTGAATCGACACTGAGACATTCTTTTTTCTTGGATTATTTCCCCATTATGATTACAGATGCTACAACCCAATTAGGCCCATCACTGGTTCAGGATGCAACCATTCTGAATATAAAGTCCAACTTTGGCTGGGTAACAAACTCTCAAAAATTTCTAAATGCCTTACACAACAACGATAAGGCGCTCCTTGAGAACAGCCACAGCCGGAAAGGGTAAAGGCGGAGGGAGATATAACCAAAGATTGGATTTTCTGGCTTGATGAGTTGGGTCAAGAATTCAATGAATCAGCCTTCAGCAATGAGATTCAATTGGGTTTTACACAATAAACGTTTGAACAAAACAGGAAGGAGGCGGGGAGAAATGTGGAAGAGTTGATTAATCTGAAACCGGGTGAAATTCTGGCAGCTTCAGGTACAACTGGTTTCTGGACGCCTGCCTTTAACATAATCAGCGGGCTCATTTGCGACGGTGGTGGCGCGCTGTCCCATCCAGTTATCGTTGCCCGCGAGTATGGGCTTCCGTGTGTTGTTGGTACTATAGAAGCAACTTCCAAACTCAAAACTGGCCAAAGAGTCAGGATCGACCGGGATTGTGCGGCAGTTTTTATCTTAGATAAATAGATTGAAGTTAAGTCTCATCCGATATTGTTGAACAAATGCTATGCTCTTCCGCAAATAGAGGGAGGAAACTGAATGAAAGAAGACAGGGGTGGTCCTTCGCGTTTGATCTCACTACAAGTGCCTCATGAGACTCTGCAAAATGATCTAAACAAATTCAAGGAGAAAGCCATGGAATTAGGCTCTTCCATGGCAGAGATAATACCTGCCAGCTTAGTGGAAGTGGATGAAAGGGTTAGGCTTAAGTGTTCCATATCCTTATGTCCCTATTATGGTAAAAATATTTACTGTCCGCCTAATGGTCCTGACATAGATCTGGTCCGCAACGCCTTTGCCAGATATAGCTGGGCAATACTGTATGCATTGAAAGTCATACCTGTTGAACATTTCTCTGACCGATCCCAGCGAAAAGGAGATGAAAGTATTATTTGGACGAAGAAGAGCATAGAAATAGCTGGGCGAGTCGAAACCCTAGCCTTTGGAAGCGGTTACTACCTGGCCATGGGACTTGGGCAATTCAGCTGTCTAAGGGCACTGTGCAAGCAGGAATTATGCCTGCTCCTTCAAGACAAAAAATGTCCTTACCCCCTGAAGGCTCGACCTTCTATGGAAGGTATGGGAATAGATGTTTATGGCCTCGTAACAAAGGTAGGCTGGGACATATACCCTATTTACAGAAGCGTTGATCCGAGCCTTGTTCCGAGTGCCTTAGCGGTTGGTATTATTTTCGTTTGCTGAGCCCACATCAAATTGTGATTAACTTGTAAGAATACCTGAGTCTGAGATACACATGAAGAGATTAAATTTGTTCGATAATCATTTTCACAAAGATAAGGTGCACGACTTGCCCAAGAAATAATCATAAGGGAAATGAAAAAAGACTATGAATTAGGCAAGCATCGCTGCAGATAGCATTACGAGTTTTTGTGGCAATAGATCACATCAAAGATTGATCTCCCTTTAAGGGTTCTTGGGGGATCTGATGGAAAAGGAGTTGCGACATGTCCAATAAATGGATTTTTTGGTTTGAGGAATTAGATCAGAAATGCAATGATCAGGTTGGGAAAAAGTGTGCCAACCTGGGTGAGATGACCAAAATGGGGCTGCGCGTCCCTCCAGGCTTTGCCCTCTCATTGGAGGCCTACAAGGATTTTATGTCCATTACAGGAGCGGGCAGGGAGATAAAGAAATATCTGGATAATGTCGACCATGGCTTTGAAAACATCCAGCATTTCAATGAGGCGAGTGTCGAATTGCGGAGGATTGTAGAGTCCAAAGAGATGCCCCGAGAGATAGGTGAGGCGGTCCTGTCCCACTATCAGGAATTGTGCCGAAGGTGGAATATAGAAGAGATGGCTGTCTCGATCAGATCGGCTGGTGCAGCAAGCCACCCTGGTCAATATGAGACCCACTTGAATGTGCGAGGAGATCTGGATATCATTGAGAAAATAAAAAAGGTATGGGCCAGCACCTTCAATCCCAGATCATTGTCTGCCAGAAAACGTGCCAAGGCTCCTCTGGAAAGCGATCCCATAGGCGTGGCTGTTCTAAAAATGGTGAATGCGCGTGCTGCAGGGGTCCTGTTCACGGCCGACCCCAACACGGGAGATAACTCGAGAATGATTATTGAGGCCAATTGGGGCTTAGGAGAGAGCGTTGTCGGCGGTGAAGCCATGCCCGACGTATTCATTCTGGACAAAGAGAGCTTAGATATAATTGACAGAAAACTGGGTAGTAAAGGCAAATACATAACCTTTAAGGAAATAGGTGTTGCCGAGGAGAATACCCCCACCGAAAAGAGTTGCACTTTCTGTTTGAGCGATGATGAAGCAAAGGAAGTCGGGAGATCAGGTAAGATCTTGGAGTCCCACTTCGATGTCCCCCAGGATATGGAATGGGCTGTAGACGAGGATCTCAATTTCCCGGAAAGCGTTATTCTATTACAGACTCGGCCTGAGGTTATTGCTCAACAAAAAAAGCCCGCAGATCAGGTAATCGATTTAATGTTAACTCGATTATTAAAGAGATAAATAAAAGGCGTTTTTTATAAACAGAAATTATCAACCATGAACCATCTTTGGAAAAGATTGGTTCCCATAAATGAAAGGAGAGATGAAAATGTTACACCCAGCTTATGATCTTACTTTTTACGAATTCGATGATGAAAAAGATCCCAAGATCTACGATGTCCTTTTGTGTGACCTCGTTCATGGGAAACCTCCCTTTAAACCTCTTTACATTGGTCTTGGTTGGTATTGGTACGTATTCGCCATCTCGTGTGCCGCTGAAACCCTGCACCTACCAACGACCAAGGGCTGGGATTATAGGGTGAGGGACGGGTATCCGTATATCACTGCAATGCGAACAACTGAAGAGGAAGCCAAGGCTCGTGAACCAATCTTCAGGGAAAAAATTAAACCATTTATTGAGGACTTCGACGGGGTCTGGAATCCCTTTAAGACAGAACTGCTTCAAATGTATAAAGAGGCCAAAGAATCGCGTGGTCTTAGGGAGTGGGATGATATTAAAAAACTCAGTAATATCGAACTGCTCAAGTTCTTCCTGGATTTCGCATTTGTTATCAATCGCAGGGAGGGTGAGATCCATATGCTGATGTTGGTGGCTACTTATTATATAAATGGTTTATTCCAGCAGATGTGGCATGAGATATTCAAAAAGGAGGCCCCTATAGATCCGGATTTCGCCAAATTAATGACCGGATTTGAGGCCCAGGATAGTCGGGTTTTCAGGGAATTGTGGCAACTTGCCAGAAAGGCAGTTGGCATGGGTTTGGAGGATGCCTTCAGGACCGAGGATGATGAAGCAGTGCTGAAGGACCTTGAAAAAAGCGATGAAGGCAAGAGATGGTTGAAGGAATATAAGGAATTTCTTGTGGAGCACGGATGGCGGTGTGAACGTATGCATGCCTATGACAACCCTGCATGGATCGAAAAGCCCAGTCTGGCCATCGGTCGTGTAAAGCTGCTCCTGTCTCAGGAGTCATTTGCCTTTGATACCGAGCATGATCGTCATATTCAGAAACGGGAGAAAACGGAAAAGGAAGTGCTGGACAGATTACCTGCAGAGCAGAAAGAATGGTTTGGCACCTTAATGAAGTCGGCACAAAAATCGGGTTACTGGAGCGAGGATCATACCTATTTCTGCGATTTCTATGTAGGTGCCATGGGCCGATGGATTGTTACTGAATTTGGAAGGCGCTTTGCTGAAGCTGGATGTATCGATGACGCTGCGGACATCCATTTCTTGCATGCCTATGAGATCAGGAAGGCGGCCATACCCATGGGAAATGTCAACTTGCGCCCATATGTGGAGCGAAGAAAGGAGGTCTGGGAGAAGAGTTACAATTTAGATCCGCCACCCTTCTATGGAGATATAGAGAAGGCCCAGGATGTATTAAGAAGTGATCCTACCCTGTCGGTATCTACCCAAGTTCCTATCGTGAGGGAAGAATTGAAGGCCGACCTTTATGGTGCTGCTGCAGCACCCGGTGTCGTAGAAGGTGTGGCCAGGGTCATCATGGGCGCGGATCAGCTGTCCGAACTTAAAGAGGGGGAAATTCTGGTTGCTCCGGGTACCTCCGCAGCATGGACCGTGGCCTTTAGCTTTATCAAGGGACTAATAACCGATGGTGGGGGCGCGCTGTCCCATCCCGTCATCATGGCGCGGGAATACGGGATTCCCGGTGTGGCTGGGTGCGTGGAAGGGACCCAGAAGATCAAAACAGGCCAGAGAGTAAGGATTGACGGCAATTTGGGGGTTGTTTATATCCTGGACTAATCACTGGATAAGAGCTTTGTTGGATGTTGATGGAGATAAATTCGATGGAAGAAGAGATAATCGCCAAGAATATCAAGGCAATTCGCAAGCAAAGGAAGATCACACTTCAAAAACTGGCAGACCTGACCGGTCTCACAAAGGGGTACCTCTCAAAGATTGAGAGGTCAAGAAAAGCCCCCCCTTATTCCACCCTAACCAAGATTGCTATGGCCTTAGACGTTGATGCCGCTTTCTTGTTAGGCGAAAGATTAGATAAGTCAAGGGATATTAGAATATCTTTTACGAAAAGGGGCCAAGGGAAGATTGTTAGGATGGTGAATTCTTTATCTGAGGGCTCTTTGTACGGATATGGATATGAAGCCCTGGCATCTAACAAACCCGGCAAAAACATGGAGCCCTACATCATTGAGCCCTCCTTTGATGAAGATGCAATATTTCAACATGAGGGTGAAGAACTTCTTTTCGTTTTAGAAGGTAAGCATGAATTCATATATGATGGAAAAAAATACATCATGGAGGAAGGCGACTGTGTCTATTTTGATGCCGCTGTGCCCCACACCGGTAAGAGTTTAGGCCAGAAAAAAACAAAGCTGTTGGCGGTCATTTTTAACTATAAGAGACTTTAGTATGTCAATGAATATTTGAATTGGGTCGGCCGGATCCCGGTGAGTGGGAAAAGGCAGGATGGTAGAAATCATTGTAGTAACAAATTTCGGATGAGGAGGTCGTATGGACAAAAAGGTCGTTATTATTGGCACCGCTGATACCAAGGGTGAGCAGTTGCAGTTCTTGAAGGAGACAATTGCGGCCAGGGGGCATCAGGCCATACTGATGGATATCGGCATGGGCGGGGAGCCAACAGTTCAAGTGGATATCAGGGCTGAAGAGATTGCAGCCCTTGCGGGCAAAGACCTGAAAGATCTCATGGCTTCAAAAGATAGATTTGCTGTCACGGAAGCGATGACCGCCGGAGCACAGCAAAAGACCCTTGAACTTCTTTCCCAAGGAAATTTCGACGGCATAGTGGCCCTGGGAGGGGCTACGATGGCCCTCGCTGGCTCTAGGGTGATGTCCAAGCTACCCTTTGGCATTCCTAAAGTCATCGCTGTTCCTGCTGCTATGCCAGTATATGTAGGCAGATGGTTCGGGGCGACGGATATAATTGTCATGCAATTGATCATGGAAATTGCCGGGATGAATGACCTTGTCAAGAATGCCATCGTACAGGTTGCTGGAGCGATCTCAGGGATGGTAGAGGAAGCCTATGATCATAAATCGTTGAAGCTCCCTTACCCTTCCATTGCCATTACAGAACTGGGCTTTTCAGATCAATGTGCCAAATACGTTGAGCAGCTTCTAACGGAGAAGGGATATCATGTATATCTATTTCATGCCCAGGGGGTGAGTGATCGAGCCATGGACAGGCTAATTTCCCAGGGGTTTTTTGATGGCGTGATAGAGATTGTTCCGGCAGGCCTTATAGAGGAGAAATTCAGGGGAAACCGACCCGCCGGTATGGCAAGACTTGACGCCGCAGGTGAAAGAGGAATTCCGCAGGTATGGGCTCCCTGCTGTCTTAATCTCACAGGTGCGGGTCCGACCCGAACCAACAGAGAGAAGTACGTTGCCTCGGGAAAGGTACTCGAGATTGATGAAATGAGGGCCATGACCAGATTTCCGGTGGATGAAATGATCATCGGGGCTCAACTTTATGCGGAGAAAATAAATAAAGTAAAGGGTCCCATAAAGTTAGTGGTCCCCTTGAGAGGCTGGTCTTCATTAGACAGGGAAGGTAGCATCCTCTATGACCCGAAAGAGGATCAGATTTTTATTGAGGAATTAAAACGGAATCTCCATGTCCCCATTGAGATAGAGGAAGTAGATTGTAACCTTGAAGATTTAAAAACTGCCCAGGCATTGGTCAATAGCCTGGTCAAATTTATGGAGGAGGAGAAGGCATGAAAAAGGAGTTTCTGAATGAGAAATTTGAAACGATGGGACCTGAGGAACTGCGCTCAATTCAGGAAGAAAAATTTTTGAAACAACTGGATTATGTGTGGGAAAAATCACTTTTCTATCAGGAAAAGTTCAAAGAACATGGTGTGGAGAGGGGTGATATCAAAGGGCTGGAGGATTTGCCTAAATTTCCCTTCACCGAGAAGGACGAGTTGAGGAAGAGCCAGGAAGAACATCCTCCTTTGGGCTCTCATTGTGTGGCCCCAATGGAAGACATCATCCGCATCCATTCTTCATCGGGCACTACCGGGATTCCCACATTCGTCGGTATTACCAGGCACGACCACAAGGTTTGGACCGATATCACTGCCCGGTCTCTTTTTACGAAAAGTGTGAGGCCGACGGACGTGGTGATCCATGCGGTAGGTCTGACTTTTTTTGTGGGCGGTCTGCCAGTTAAGGACGCCATTGAATATATCGGGGCTGCCTTTGTTCCAATTGGCACTGGCGCCTCTGATCGAGTTGCCATGACCACAAAAAGATTGGGGGGCAACGTGCTTCACTGCACCCCTTCTTATGCGCAGTATTTTGCTGACTACCTGAGGAAAAAGCAGAACATGCAACCATCAGAGCTGGGTTTTGAGAAACTCGTGGTTGGGGCTGAGCCTGGAGGGGGAGTTCCCGCAGTCAAAAAGAAACTCCAGGAGGATTATAAAGCCCTCATAAGCGAAGGAATGGGTAACTCGGACGCTGCACCGATTATCTTTGGGGAATGTCCTGCACAACAGGGGATGCACTTTTGCGCTCAGGAGTATATTGTCTGTGAGCTCATTGACCCTGACTCAGGCGACACAATAGAAATAAAGGACGGGGCAGAAGGAGAACTTGTCTACACCTTGATCGACAGGGAATGTTGTCCTGTGGTAAGGTTCCGGACACGGGATAGGATCAACGTATTCACAGGTCCATGTGAATGTGGCCGGACCAGTTTTCGCATACGATGTATTGGCCGGACCGATGACATGCTCATTATGCTGGGGGTCAATGTCTTCCCATCAGCCATTAAGGATGTGATCACCTCATTTCGGCCTCGAACGACGGGTGACATCCTTGTTCTCCTGGACAAGCCTGGCCCGGATGTACAACCTCCCCTAAAGGTGCAGGCGGAATACTCGCAAGGGGAAAAAGACCTTGATGCCCTGAAGCACGATTTGGAAACGGCCTTGAGAGACAAGTTGGTATTTCGGGCCGATGTCAAACTGGTCCCCGAGGGCACACTTCCCCGCTTTGAGATGAAGGCTAAGCTAATAAGAAAATTATATGAAGGGGAATAAACGATGCCCGAGATTAAGTTTGTGGACACTTCTCTGAGAGACGGCAATCAGAGTCTTTGGGATGCTACAGGGTTGAGAACAGACAATATACTCTCCCTTGCACCGGAGATAGAACGTGCGGGATATCATGCCGTAGATCTTGTCGCCAGCACTCACATGCAGACGGCTGTCCGGTATCATCGGGAAAACCCCTGGGAGAAAGTACGGCTTGCTTCAAAGGCCATGCCAAATACACGCTTGTGTTTTGGGACGACAGGCCGTCGTTTCATTGGGTTTAAACGCTCCCCTGACTCCATAATGCAATTGGTGTATGAACGTATGGCAGCGAATGGTATACGGCGTGTGTGGCTGTGTGAAGCCGCCCTTGAAATGGATAGTATCGTTAAGAACGCAAGGATGTCAAAGACAGCGGGGATAGAAGAATTCATGGTGGCCCTGTGTTACTCGATCAGTCCGGTCCATACGGATGAGTACTATGCCAGGAAGACCCAGGAGATAACCCAATGCCCCGATGTTGATACGATGTATATCAAAGACCAGGGCGGTCTTCTAACACCGGATAGCGTGAAAACCCTTGTGCCGGCCCTTCAACCCAACCTTAACGGGCGGCCTCTTGAAATTCATACCCATTGCAACACGGGGTTAGGTCCCCTGGTCTATTTGGAGGCTATCCGCTTGGGTTTGGATAGGGTACATACGGGTGTTCCTCCACTTGCCAATGGCACAGCACAGCCATCCATATTTAATGTCCTAAAAAATATTAGACACATGGGCTACACGGCCGACCTGAATGAGGAGGCACTAAAGAATTATTCCGCTCAATTGATGGAAGTCGCGAAAAAGGAGGGTCGGTCAGCGGGTTCGCCTTTGGAATACGACCTTGCCTATTATAAGCATCAAGTGCCTGGAGGCATGGTGAGCACGCTGAGGCGCCAGCTTTCTGAAGCCGGGAAGCCCGACCGGCTTGATGAAGTGCTTGAGGAAATCATCAATGTCCGGAAGGAACTGGGTTATCCCATCATGGTGACGCCCCTCTCTCAATTTGTCGCAACTCAGGCGACCATGAATGTGGTCTCGGGAGAACGGTACAAAATGATCCCGGACGGTATTATTGAGTACCTGGCCGGCTACCATGGAGCGCCGCCTGCCCCGGTCGACAAAAATGTGCTGGACAAGATATACACATGGCCCAAAACCAAAAAAATCATGGAACAGGAGTTCCCGCAGCCATCTATTGCGGAAATCCGCAAGCAAATGGGCATTGGGCCCCGTGTGTCCGATGAAGAGTTTTTACTTCGTTACGCGCTGAGTGATGATGAGGTTGACGCCATGCTCGTTGCGGCCACTTCCAGGGGCACGTAACCAAGGATACTCATAAACCACAACGAGCCCATTCCGGAACCCTGGAGTTCCTTATACCTATTACATTTGTTATTGAATGCTTCTTGTAAGAGTTCCTCAAAACGCCCGCATCCACTCCGGCTTGAGTCCGATTTTCCCCCGCAGGGCCGCGTCGATTATGTCCAGGATCTCCTGTTTGCCCTCTGGGAGCATCACCCCCCTGATGGGCAGGTAGTTGGATGCATGACTCGAAGAAAAGAGACCATGGCTCAGATTTGTGTGGGCGATCATCTCCTTCATTTCAATCAGCAGTTCCCGCTCATCAGGCATTTGGAAATCACCCCTCTCATGTTCTTCCCAAAGGGGCGTGCCGGGAATCAGTATCACGGTCAGGGCGCTGGCAAAGTCGGGATCAATGGCACTGATGAGTTCTCCGGTAGCCCGAGCATGCCCTATGGATTTTTCCTTTCCTGCAATTCCAAGTAGTAGCGTGACCGTAAGTTTCATCCCTGCATTTTTCACCTTTTTGCCCATCTCGAGGCAGTGACGAGCGCTTGAACCCTTATTGATCTTTTTACGGATCTCATTATCCCCGGTCTCAACACCGAGGTAGAGCATGCCCAGTCCTTTCTCGCGCAGTTTTGTCAATTCTTGGGGGGATTTCATGCTGATGCTTTTTGTATTGGCGTAGGCCCCGACCCGTTTGACCCATGGGAGATGTTCCTGAATTCTCTCAAGGATCCATATCAACCTCTTTTGAGGAATAATCAGGGCGTCCCCATCCATTAGGAAGACCTGGTCCTGACCTTTCATATACTTTGTGGCAAACAGTATATCGCTTAGAATGATATCATCGCCCTTTATCTTAAACCGTTTATCCTTAAAGGTCCCGCAAAAGGTGCACTTGTTATGGGAACATCCCAAGGTTACCTGTAGCAGGATGCTGTTGGCCTCAGGGGGTGGTCGGATACAGCTCCCTTCATAATGCATGCCTTCGCTTTCTGTTACGCGTTCCATTGATTTCCCTTCCCCTATTCCTAATATCCAGCCTAATTTAAATGTCAGTATATATTGAAGATATGCCTTAATAATTAAATGTCAATTTTACCACTTTTGTTTATCGTCCCTTGTATTCCGGCTTTCTTTCTTCGGCTAATGCTCGAAGTCCTTCCTTATAATCCTCGCTTTGAAGCATTTCCTCGAAGAAGGTAAGTTCCAGACTTAATCCATCTTTCAGAGCCATGTTCCTGCCTCGAATCATGGCCTCTTTGGCCCTCCGAACGGCAAGAGGACCATTTTCACAGATCTTTGCTGCCCACTCCTTGGCTGTTGGCAAAAGTTGAGCTAAAGGAACTACCTTATTGACAAGTCCGAGCCGGTAAGCTTCTTCGGCACTAATAGGGGTACCCAACAAGATCATCTCCGCAGCTTTGGCAGAAGACAACATCCTAGGCAGTCTTTGGGTTCCACCTAAGCCTGGTATCAATCCCCGCCCCACCTCGGGAAATTGTAAGTATGCACTCTCGGAAGTAATCAGAATATCACATGCCAGTGCAATTTCAACCCCGCCGCCCCTGGCTGGGCCATTGATGGCAGCGACAAGGGGTTTCCAAATGTCGAGGCCTCGAGTAATCATCGGGGGCTCTTGAAACGACTTATTAGCCCACGGTATTAGCAGCGTGTCGTGGTCGGCACCAGTGGAAAAGACCTCACCAGTGCCAGTGATGATAGCGACCCATGCCTCTGGATCGTCTCGAAAGTATATTAAGGCACTGCTTAAGGCCTGAAAGGATTCAGCATCAATGCGATTAAGCGTCTCGCTAAGATTGAGTGTAAGAGTCACAATTTTACCCTCTTTTTCATAAAGGACAGACATAACGAACTCCTTTCTTCTTCTTGTTCTGAGCAATGGTTATAGTAATGGATGCAATCCGAGTCAAGGAAGTCATAAATAACTAAGCTATAAAGGGCAACCGAAGGATTTGGGGGAAAAATGATTTTTTTGTTGACAAACAGGAAACTTAAGATAGTTTATAAAGCGATTGAACTTTAATGATGCCCCAGAACAACATAGCCTTCCTTTGAAGGCTGTAACTTTAGCTTATCAAACGAGCACAAGACCAAAATATCCGGCACTGGCTATCTCGATCAAAGGTAGGTTGTTATGTTTTTCGCAAATTAAGTCGAAGCAAGGACTATAAGGCCGGAAAGACCTGCCGTCTCTTCAAATAGATAGGTTTGACAGAATCATCCGTTGGATTATATGCATTCCTGAAATGCCTTAAGAATTCGGAGTATCGTGATATGGCCACTTAACGAATCGAACTATCAGATGGTCAACAACTGCGTCGCCAACGATGCAATTGCCCTGGCGTTTCTTGAGGCTGAAATTCTGTTTGGATTGGGTATGGCCCCCGGATTTTGCCCAACGACCAAACGTGTTCTGGTAACAGGGGCATCCGGTCACATTCCCAGAATATTGTGAAACATATCAGACGAATATTGAAGTTGTCCTTTGCAAGTCTATGGTTAATTGACAACACACATCATCTGTTGGTGAAAGAGTCTATGGATAGTGATGGAAACATAGAAATTTGGGGAATTGAAAAAGAAAATGATGAGCGGCTTGCAAACTGGCAAATTGAAAATCAGAGGCCTCTTTTTTTTGCAGCTGTATCGGGCAATACTCAGCCAATCAAATTAGTGTCCCCTTTCCCATTCAGTTTTGGATCGCTTCCAATACTCTATAAAAATCAATTAAGGGGAATCCTCAATCTGTATTCCAATCAGCAGGTTAAATGGCCATTACAATACGAGCTCATCTTCGAGAATATGGAATTCTTGCAAAGCATCGCTACCCAGATTGCCATGTTCATAGAAAACAGGTCCCTTCATAAGCACGCGACCTTTTACAAAGAAATGCACCATAGGGTTAAGAATAACCTACAGAATATTGCCAGCTTACTCAGGATGCAGCTTCGGCGTTTGGATCGCGTCTCAGCCGAACAGGCATTATCAGACAGTATTGCCAGAGTTATGAGCATCGCCCTAGTCCATGACACTTTATCGCAGACAGAGATAGGCATGGTTGATTTAGGACGATTGGTCGGCAGTATCAGCAAGCTCCCTGAATCCAATACGATACAAAGACATGTCATCACCCTCGATGTCTCTGGGCCTCCTATTATGATCCCTTCCAGGGAAGCTACTTCGCTTTCCCTGGTGATAACCGAGCTTGTTCAAAATGCCGTACAGCACGCCTTTAGTAAGCTGGATAAAGGAAGACTTTTTATTAGAGTTGAGCAAATAAATGAGATGGTATCTGTCACAGTTCAAGATGACGGCCCCGGTTTAGCGAAGTCTTTCGATCCTGACAGGGATGGCAACATGGGGCTGACCATCGTTAGGACCCTTGTAAAGGAGGAACTCAAAGGCCGATTTGAAATTAATTGCTCAAATGGGACCCGCGCAAAGGTCTCATCTCCTTATCCCCAGGGATATTACCCAATTGAATGCGCAGGGTAACATGAGTTTCAAGATACTTATTGCCGATGATGAACCCCTGATCCGTGGCGATTTGAGAGAACTGCTGGAGGACTTGGGCTATGTGGTGGTGGCCGAGGCCAGAGACGGTCGTGAGGCACTTGAACTGATAAATCAGGTCAAGCCCGACGTGGTCATATTAGATATTAAAATGCCGCGATTAGATGGTATCAGCATCGCCGAGGAAATATCAGGACGCCATCCGGTTATTATCCTTACGGCCTATACAGAACGCCACCTAATTGAAAAAGCCCGTGATGCCGGGGTGATGGCGTATCTCTCCAAACCCTTTCGTGAGGGGGATATATCGCCTGCCATCGAACTTGCGGTGAATCATTTCCTGAAAACCTCTCAATTAGCAGCTGGTGTCTCCAGACTGAAAGAGCAATTGGAGACCCGAAAATTGATTGAGAAGGCCAAAGGGCTGTTAATGAAAAAAAAGGCCTGAGTGAAGATCAGGCTTATCGACGACTGCAAAAGTTCAGCATGGATAAGAACAAGTCCATGAAAGAGGTCGCAGAAGCCTTCATCCTGATGTTGGGATAAGCTTTGTGGGGTGCATCTTTGAGATGTTTTTTTCTTGACAACATATACCTTATCAATATAGATATAGCTTTGCGAAAAACTAAGATAGAAAGACACATCTGTTGGAGGGAATGAAGCCTCCTTTGCCTATGAAGGGGCAAAGGAGGCTTTTTTGTAGAGACTGGCGATCGACAGGGAAAAAGAGAAGGAAATCTACAAGGGTTACAATACCGCAGTTTGATGATATAAATATTATTTAAGGTGTCCAGGGTTGATTAAATTAGGCGAGTTGGCGCATAGAGGAGTAGTCTCGGAAAATATATATTTGGGCTAATAATTAAAGTATGGAGGTGAGACATGTACAAAGGTGGATATACAGGGAAGGTTTTGCGGATTAATCTTACGGATCAAACTGCAAAGACGGAAGACTTACCTTTGGAAACAGCAAGGGATTTTATTGGGGGTGCGGGATTCGGCATAAAGTATCTATTTGATGAGGTGCCGGCAAGAGCCGATGCGCTTGGTCCCGACAACAAACTCATTTTTGCCTCTGGTCCCCTTTCCGGGACCAATGTTCCCTGCGCCAGTAGGATGGCTGTGACCGCCAAATCGCCCCTTACGGGAGCGGTGGGTATGGCGTTAACCGGCGGGTATTTCCCTGTTGAACTGAAGTTTGCGGGTTACGATGCCCTTATCGTTGAAGGCAAGGCGGATAAGCCGATCTATGTTTGGATAAAGGACGGTGAGGTCAAGTTCCGCAGTGCAAAGAAGCTGTGTGGAATGAAGACTACTGACTGCCAGCAGATCATCAAGAACGAACTAAACGACCAGAATGTCAGGATTGCCTGCATTGGGCCGGCCGGTGAAAATCTGAGCAAAATGGCCTGTATAATCAATGAGCTGAGGGCTGCGGGACGAAAGGGGCTCGGTGCTGTCATGGGATCCAAGAATCTTAAGGCAATTGCGATCCGGGGTAGTGGAAAAGTAAAAGTGACTGACAACGACAAACTGAAGATCGCAAGGGGGGAATTTACCAAAGCCATGAAAGAGGGCCCTGTCCTTTACCCTAACTTCTCAAGACTTGGGACGCCCATGGTGGTGGACCAGACCTGTGCCATGGGAATTTTTGCGGCCAAGAACTTTTCCGCCACGGGCGAGTTTGACCCTGCGGATAAGATCGGGGTAGATGTCCAGGAAACCCGAAAGATGGGCAGCGAGCACTGTTACGGGTGCCCGGTTGGATGCACGCAACTGGAGATGGCCAAAACAGGCGCCTACAGAGGGATATTGGCCGAAGGTCCTGAGTTCGAGACCATGTACAGTTTTGGTGGCGCGACAGGTGTGGACAACATCGATGCCATCATTGCCGCGGATCGACTGGCCGATGAGCTTGGATTGGATTCGATGTCGGCAGGGGTAACTATTGCCTTTGCTATGGAGCTGTATGAAAAGGGAATCCTGAGCAAGGAGGAGACAGGGGGCCTTGAGCTCAACTTTGGGAATGACGAAGCCATGGTCACGCTACTCAGGTTGATGGCCTTTCGCGAAGGAATCGGTGACATCCTGGCAGATGGCACGAAGGCAGCGGCGGAGAAGATAGGCAAAGGATCCGATAAATATGCCATGCATGTGAAGGGCCTGGAACTCCCTGGCTATGATGTTCGGGGGGCCAAGGCCCACGGACTCAACTATGCCACATCCTACACGGGTGCGGACCACAACCGGGGGTATGCCTTTCAGGAGATCTTCGGTGACCCTATCCCCTTTGAGGTGGACAGATTTAGTACTGAAAGGAAGGGTAAGCTCACCAAGTGGAATCAGGATGTTCGCTCGGTAACCTGTGACGCTGCCCCCATGTGCGCCTTCCTTCTGGACATGGCTGTGCCTGCCATAGCCCCCCAAAATACTGCGAACTTGATGGAGGCGGTCACAGGCCTAAAGTACACTCCTGAAGAGGTACAGGCAGTAGGCGAACGGATCAATAACCTGGCCAAGGCCTTCAATGTGCGTGAAGGGTTTACGAGGGATGATGACACCTTGCCCGATAGGCTGATGACTGAACCTTTGAAGGAAGGGGCTTCCAAAGGACATTTCATTAGCAAAGATGATCTCAAACAGATGTTGGATGAATACTACACTGAACGGGGTTGGGATATAAATACGGGCGTTCCAACGCGAGAAAAACTCAAGGAGCTCGGCCTTGAAAATGTTGCTGATCAATTGGGTGGATAGGAAGAAATGCCGCCTTTTAATCATTTGATTTGCCATCACCTGTTATTGGAAAAGTGTAATATGTAAACCATTAATTGTTTACATTGTATTATGATAATAATACAATCGCTGCTCCTAATCCAGGGATAAGGATGGTGTGGCAGGTTAAGACTTCCTAAGATGCAAACAATGAAGTTATTAGTAATAAGATTTACCCCGATGTTGCATATGAAGTAAATATAGCGCATGAATCGGATTTACTCTCTTAAATGGGATTTTTAATGAAACATTTACGGTCTTAGGAAAGGAGGTGGAAATTAATTGGCAATAAGGACGTAGCATTAAACAGGAGTATTAGATTAACCTAACCCTAATTATGGAAGGAGGACCAAAATGAGAAAGAAAACGAAAAGGTCGCTAACATTATTCGGTCATTCCGGTGTGGTCCTGATGCTGGCATTTATGCTGATAATGGTTGGTTGGACAATATCAAACCAGGTGCAGGCAGCGGGGAAAGCCCCGGATAAAATCCTTTTTGGTAATCCAATCGCTCTGTCAGGATTAAATGCCGCTGGTGCAATGATGTCACAGATACGCGCCTATGACCTCTGGAAGGAAACTGTCAATGCCGAGGGCGGTATATATGTAAAGGAGTATGGCAAAAAGATACCCGTAGAGATAATCAGATATGACGATAAGAGCGATGTGGGAACCGCGGTGAAACTGACTGAAAAATTGCTTTTACAAGACAAGGTTAACTTTATACTTCCCCCCTGGGGTACTGCTTCGCACTTCGCCATAGCGCCGGTAATCACCAAGTATAAGTCGCCGGTGGTGGGGATTACCGTTTCTTCCATAAAGCTCAAGGAAATGGCGCCGAAGGTACCTTACATGTTTATATTGTTGAACCAGCCCGATGAGCAAGGACAAGCCCTTGTAGAGCTTTGTAAGGAGTTAGGGGTTAAGTCGGTGGCGGTGATACATCACACGGACCTCCACGGCATAGAGTGTGCTGGCGCTACGCTACCCCAACTCGTCGTATCCGGGATCGATGTTGCCCTATATAAGAGCTATCCGATGGGTGCCAAGGACCTGTCCCCGCTATTGAAAAAGGTCAAGGCCGCCAACGTCGATGCGCTGCTTGTCTTTTCTTACCCCCCCGGGACCTTCCTGATTACAGGACAGGCCAAGGCGATCGGCCTAAATCTCAAGCTCCTTTACTTGACCGTGGGAGTGGCTTTCCCCTCCTATAGAGATACCTTTGGTGCAAAGACAGTGGAGGGTATTATGGGTGCCGGGACCTGGAACCCAAAAATTTCTCCTGAAGCGAAAGAATGGTTCGACAGGTATGTCAAACGATGGGGTGAAGAACCTGACCGCTGGGGGACCGCGGGCGGTTACGCCACGGGTCAAATTATGCAGAAGGCCATTGAGATTGCGGGAACCCTTGACCCGGTAAAGGTAAGGGACGTCATAGCTCGCGAGAAGTTTGATACCGTTTTAAGCCCGGTGAAATTTGAAAACCAGTTTAACACCGATTTTCGCGGAACTAAATATATGCTTTTGTTATTTTCCTTGACTTAGCT
>CAYRFN010000075.1:0-18096 GCA_964423495.1 uncultured Desulfobacteraceae bacterium | reverse complement strand
CGGTGGTCAACAAGGCCTTTTTGGCCTTGGCTATTGATGCGGGCGTGACGTGCCCCACCGTTGATGCAGCAAAGGTGAGATCAACGATCTTAGCCACTGATCTAATTCTTGGTCGCGATCGATTTTCCCAACGATTCATCAAGGATTACAGACAACGTCAGAGCGGTACTGCCGGATAGACAGACAGGTCGGGGGTGACCGAGAATTGATCGATGGGAATAGTTCACGCACATGGGGAGATGGGGCGGTGTAAGACTCTATGTATTCCTGAGGTGAATTGCTAAGGGCGACAGGATGAAGGGGTATATTAAGAAGACAAAAGACCTTAAGGAGGGAGAGAGAAAGGTCTTTGCCGATTTTATTTTGAGTCACCTGGATTGACGTGCTATAGAGCCATCAGAATAAGCATGTGGAATGAACCGCTAAATTCAGGGAAAGAAGTGAGCTTTTATATGGCTACTGGGCCTGGATCCGATGGGCATAAGCATTAATGAGGTCCTGCTTCTTCTGGCTAAGAATTTGTCCATGCTGAGCATCTTAATTAAAAGGAGGGGTTAAATATGTTTAAAAAAATTTTGTATCCTACGGACTTTTCGGATGTTTCAAAAAATGCGATCGAGTATATCAAACAGTTGAAGAAGGGGGGTACTGAGACGGTTATCCTGCTACATGTGATTGATCAACGCTCGATTCAAACTATCGATCAGTATGCTAGATCAAATTCCCTTAAGTTGGAACAGAAAATAATGGTTCAGGCAGAGAAAGACCTTGAAGAAATAGAAGGCAACTTAAAACAGAGCGGATTTAGAGTAAAGACACTGCTTCCAACGGGTTTTCCTGTAAGAGAGATATTAAAGGCTGAAAAAGAGGAGGATGTCTCGATTATTGTTATTGGTTCCCATGGCAAAAGTAACCTGGAGGAGATGTTTCTCGGGTCCGTATCGGAAAAAGTTGCGAGAAAATGCAAAAAACCGATCTTAATAATCAAAAGATAGTACAGTTTGGTTGATTAAAAAGCCGAAATCGCGGCAGACGTATATGGCACTGGAATGGACCTTACGTATGATGAGTTTAACATAGAGCCCTTTAATGGCGATTTATTATGGTGATATAACTTATCCATAGGAAGGTCAGGAGCATATATTCAAAATTCCAGGTTATGCTTTTTCGTCTGTCTTTATGAGTATCCTTTTAAAAGGAGATAAACCATGGGACTTCAAGTGAGGATTTGGCTTTTGGTAGCCCTACTTTTTGCCATTCTCTATGGAGTGATAGCCGGGATAGGCAATTATCTTGGCTATGGAGGGGCGTCTAGCTATATTGTCCTTGCGTTTTTATTTTTGGGAGTTCAGTACATGATCGGACCCTACATGGTACAGGCAGTGATGAAAGTAAAATGGGTCTCAGAGGAAGAGGAGCCAGAGCTCCATATAATGTTAGCTGAACTGGCTGAACGCGCACAAATACCAAAACCAAAGGTGGGAATTTCTCGGATTACTATTCCCAATGCCTTTGCCTTTGGTAGGAGCCTTGGAGACGGGAGAATTTGTGTCACTCAAGGAATCCAAAGGCTTTTAGATAAAGATGAGTTAAAAGCCGTATTAGGCCATGAGATGTCCCATCTCAAACATCGTGATATGATCGTGATAACCATACTTTCAGCCATCCCACTTATCCTTTATTGGATTGCGTGGAGGTTCATGTGGGGCGGAATGCTTGGGGGAGAACGACGGGAGGGGGGAGGATACGCGGCCCTGATCGGAATGGGTGCCTTTTTCCTGTATTTTTTGACCAATCTTTTGGTTCTATATGGCTCTCGCATTAGGGAATACTATGCGGATGCGGGGAGCGTTGAACTGGGGAATCCTCCACATCACTTGGCCAGTGCACTTTATAAGCTGGTATTCAATAGCGCCAAGTCTCGCGGCAAAGAAGAGCTCAGGAGAGTTGAAGGGATGAAGGCCTTTTTTCTCAATGACCCATCCAGAGCTCAGGAAGAAATAAGAGAGCTTTCTCAGATTGACTGGGATAGGTCCGGGACCATCGATAGTGATGAACTGATGAAACTTCACCAGATGAAGATAGAAATCAGCGTAGCCGAAAAAATGATGGAGCTTTTCACCACACATCCCAATATGTTAAAGCGGATTGATCATCTTGCCTCATTAAATTAATTTTTCTAAAAGATAGGCCGACTTAATTCACTTACTTCCTTTCAAATAGGAAAAAAATTTCCTTGACTTTGTGAGGTAGGATTATTAATATCAACCTGACTGAGCACTCAGTTAATTTTAATCATACCTCCTGGTATTATGACGAGAAGAGAAGCCATCCTCAATTCAGCCACAAGACTCTTTGCCGAAAAAGGCTATAAAGATACATCCATGGCCGAACTCGCCAGGTTGACCGGGGTTGCCCAGGGGACCATATTTTATCATTTCAATAACAAGGAAGAGCTTTTTCTTGAGATATTGAAGGATTTTAAGCTTAGTATAATCCAGGAATTCGAGAACCACATTAAGGAGAACCGCTTTGAAAACGGCTTGACGATGTTGGAAAACGCCTTGGCCTTCTATCTCTACATGGCCGGGGCAATGGAAGACCGGTTCCTAATTCTTCACAGGCACGATGCCTATGAGCTTGCCAAAATCAATCCCGTCTGCCGGGAACATTTGGAGGCAATCTACAACTGCCTTGTCGATATTTTTGAACAGGCAATTCTTTTGGGGCAGAAGGACGGATCCGTTCGGGACATCCCCGCAAGAAAGGAGGCGTTGATCGTGTTTACCATGGTCGATGGTCTTGCGCGATTCAACACTTATGACCTATATGATGCAGGTGGACTTTACGACGATCTCTTGAATGCCTGCCGCAGGATGCTTAGTAATGAAAATATCTTGAAAGAGGAGACTAATACTGACTAAGTTTTTCCCATTCGTCAAGTGGTTTAAAGGATATCATTTAGGAGATCTGAGAATCGATGCCGTTTCAGGGTTGACGGTTGCCCTGGTTCTTATTCCCCAGTCCATGGCCTATGCGCAACTGGCCGGGCTTCCTCCCTATTACGGGCTATATGCCTCGTTTCTGCCGCCCATAATCGCTGCCCTGTTCGGATCGAGTCGTCAGCTTGCAACTGGTCCGGTCGCGGTCGTATCACTTATGACCTCTGCATCGCTCGAACCCTTGGCCACGGCAGGAAGTGAAGGATACATCGCATACGCCATATTGCTCGCCCTTATGGTGGGGGGGTTCCAGTTTGCCCTTGGCGTACTCCGACTGGGTCTGGTGGTAAACTTCCTTTCCCACCCGGTGGTCAACGGATTTACCAATGCGGCGGCCATTATAATTGCTTCCTCACAGTTGTCCAAGATGTTCGGGGTTTATGTAGATACGGCAGCACTCCATTATGAGACCATCCTCCGGGTTTTCCAATCGGCAATACATTACACTCATTGGCCGACCCTACTGATAGGGGTGTTCGCCTTTGCTGTCATGTATGGACTGAGATGGATTTCACCGAGGATTCCTAACGTGCTTATTGCAGTGGCCGTGACCACTCTGATTTCTTGGGTCATGGGGTTTGGACACGACCTTACCGTGGATATCTCGTCTATCCAATCCAATAAGGTCAAGAGTATGATCCGGGATTTCAACAACTCTGTCATGGAGATCCCCAGGCTAGCCGATGCGCGAACCGAGGTCTATGAGGCCCTGGATAGGTCCAATGCAGGCCACGATATCGTAGGTGTTATGAATGCTGAACACGCTGCAAGCGTTCTTACCTTGAATATCGACCAGTTAAAGCACAAGGCCCATACTTATCGTTCACGGATCCAGGATCTTCTGCTTAGTGGCGTCACTCAACCCGACGGTTCCATGAAGTTTTACATCAAGGACGAGCTTCCAGCCGGTACCAGAGACGACGGCCGGACATGGCGCATCAAGGTGGGAAACAATGTCCTCCGGGAAGAAAGCCTTCTCATTATGGGTGGCGGAGCGGTGGTTGGCGTGATTCCCCGGGGCCTTCCATCTCTGTCCGTGCCCAAGATCGACCTCAGAATCATTCTTCATCTCTTCCCCTTTGCAGTCATTATCTCTCTCCTCGGCTTCATGGAGGCTATTTCCATTGCCAAGGCCATGGCAGGCAAGACGGGCCAGAGGCTCGATCCAAACCAGGAACTCATCGGCCAGGGACTGGCCAACATCTGTGGTGCCATCGGCAAGAGCTATCCGACATCCGGTTCTTTTTCCAGATCCGCGGTCAACCTCCAGGCCGGGGCGGTCTCCGGTCTTTCCAGCGTCTTTACCAGCCTGACGGTCGTTATCGTTCTTTTGTTCTTTACCCCTTTGCTTTATCATCTCCCCCAGTCCGTGCTGGCCTCGGTGATCATAATGGCCGTTATAGGGCTCGTCAATGTCTCAGGGTTCGTCCACGCCTGGAAGGCACAATGGTATGACGGTGCCATATCCATTATCTCCTTTACCTGTACCCTGGGTTTTGCACCCCATTTGGACAAGGGGATCATGATAGGGGTGGTTCTTTCCCTGATCGTCTTCCTCTACAAGAGCATGAGGCCGACCGTGGTTTCCCTCTCCAGGGCGGAAGATAACGCCCTACGGTGTGCGACGACTCACGGGCTCAAGGAATGTAAATACATTGCCATGGTCCGCTTCGACGGGCCCCTCTTTTTCGCAAACTCCAGCTACCTGGAAGACAAGATCATGGAGATCATGCGGACAAAAAAGGACTTGCGACACATTGTTCTCGTGTCCAACGGGATGAACGACATCGACGCCTCCGGGGAGGAGACCTTATCCCTGCTCGTCGACCGGGTGAGAAGCGCGGGGATAGAAATATCATTGAGTGGCGTCAACGAATCGGTGATGGAAGTCTTTAAAAGGACCCACTTTCCGGAAAAACTGGGTGAGGACAACATCCATCCGACCATGGAAAGAGCAATCAGCATGGTCCACGAAGTGACCCATAGGATGGGGGAAGAGGACATCTGTCCGCTCATGGCCAAATACCATTTTTCAGAATCATAAAAAAAGAGGTGGATATAATGCCGGTAATTACCATATTCAGCGGGACCTTTTGCAGAGAAGAGTCTGTGGTGCGGAAACTGATCGCGACAACCGTTCACAGATTGATCAGGGACACGGATATTGTCTACGAAGCAGCCAGGTGTTGCGGTATACCTGAAAATAAGATAGTACGGGCCTTCTCGGCCAAGACCTCTGTGTTCAACAAGTTCACCCACGAGAGGGATCGATCCATAGCCCATCTCAGGCTGACATTGGCCCGAATGCTCTCGGACGACAATCTCCTCATTGAAGGATTTTCCGGTCAGCTTATTCCCGAAGAGGTGACACATGTGCTGCGCATCTGCCTTATTGCGGATAAGGCCTCCAGGATCTTAATGGCCTCGAAAGAGCACGGGTTATCCGAAAACGAAGCCGTGAGGCTCATCCGCAGACATGACGAGGACCGTGCCGCATGGGTCTATGGTCTCTTTCACAAGAATGACCCCTGGGATTCATCCCTTTACGACATGGTCGTGCCGACTGATAAGATGAGCGAGGACGAGATCGTTGCTCTGATTCAAGGTAATATTGACAAGGACGCGGTCAGGCCTACGAGGAGGTCGAGAAATGCTGTAAAGGATTTTATTCTTGCATCTGAAGTGGAGGTAGCCCTGATCAGGGAGGGCCACAACGTTGGCGTGATAGCCCAAAGCGGCGCAGTCACATTGACCATAAATAAAAATGTCCTCATGCTGAGTCGCCTTGAGGAGGAACTCAAATCCGTTGCGACTCGGGTGCCAGGGGTAAAGTCGGTCAAGACCAAGGTCGGCCCCGGCTTTCACCAGGCAGACATCTACCGCAAGTATGACTTTGAGATGCCTTCCAAGGTACTGCTCGTGGATGACGAGAGGGAGTTTGTCCAGACTTTGTCCGAGCGGCTGCTCATGCGGGATATGGGCTCTGCCGTGGCCTACGACGGGGAGTCCGCCCTTGAACTGATTAAAGAGGATGAACCGGACGTCATGATCCTGGATCTCAGGATGCCGGGGATTGACGGGATTGAGGTGCTTCGCAGGGTAAAGGCGACGACGCAACCGGAGATTGAGGTCATCATCCTTACTGGGCACGGCTCCGAGGCGGACAGGCAGCTTTGCATGGGTCTGGGAGCGTTTGCCTATCTACGGAAGCCCGTCGATATCAACGAGTTAAGCGAGACTATAAAGAGGGCGAACGAAAGCATAAGACATAAAAAGAAGACTAAAGGACATCCGCCTGAAAACCGTTAGACCATTCCCACGGAAACGGATACAGGGATGCTTTTGGCTGAATATGTCACTTTGGAAGAAGATAAAATCCTCCTTTGAAGAAAAACCGGGGCTGTCATCCGAAACCCCCAGGCACCTGTTTAACTACCGGCGGATCTGGCGTTCTGTCGTTGTGCTCACGGGAGGTGTGGCTCTCATACCGTTGGTCTTTATCACCGCCATCGATTACAAAGTCACACAGCATTCGATCGAGTCGGAATTTATTCTACGCACCACACGCATCGTATCAAACACTAGGCGGGCCATATCGTTTTTTCTTTCCGAACGGAAATCGGCCCTGGAGTTCATCGTTCACGACAACACCTTCCAGACCATCAACCACCCGAAGAGGCTTTCGGTCATCCTGGAAAACCTGAAGAAGAGTTTCGGTGGCGGGTTCGTAGATCTCGGGGTGATCGACTCCTCGGGACTCCAAAAGAATTATGTTGGGCCATATGAACTGGAGGGGAAAAACTATAGGGAACAGGATTGGTACAATCAGGTAGTGGACCACGGCGTCCATATCAGCGATGTCTTCCTGGGTTACCGTAAAGTCCCCCACATGGTCATTGCAGTCAAACGCGTCGTGCCGAGCGGCTCCTTTTACATGCTCCGGGCAGCCATAGGGATTGCCCCTTTTGAAGAGCTTCTCTCCAACCTGGAATTGGGGGGTATGGGGGATGCCTTTATGATCAATCACGAGGGTATCCTCCAGACCCCGTCCCGGTATTATGGAAAAGGTCTCGATAAAGTCTCCTTGCCCATTCCCTCCTATTCTCCCAGAACCGAGGTCTTTGAGTGGAAAAACCCCGGCGGCCAGGATCTGGTCATCGGTTACCGGTTTATCGACAACACCCCTTTTATTCTGATGATCGTAAAAAACAAGCACGAACTCATGAAGCCCTGGTTCAGGACCCGATTGAAACTCTTTGCGTTCCTGATCGTCAGCGTCACTGTGATCCTGATGGTGATCCTGGGAACGGTTACCTTTATGGTTAAGAAGATAAAGACAGCGGACCAGAAGCGCGTAATGACCTTCCATGAGATGGAGTACGCTAATAAGATGGCATCTATAGGCCGCCTGGCAGCCAGCGTGGCACACGAAATCAATAATCCCCTGGCCATCATCAATGAAAAGGCCGGTCTCATCAAAGATCTTTTCACCTACAAGGAGGAATATGCCCAAGACCATAAGCTCGATAACCTTATTGACGGGATCCTCCGGTCGGTCAAACGGTCCGCGACCATTACCAAAAGGCTTTTGACCTTTGCCCGGAACCTGCAGGCCGAGATTGAACCCATCCGCCTGAAAGAGATCATAGAGGAAGTGCTCCTCTTTCAGGAAAAGGAAGCTGAACTCAGGGGTATAACGATCACGCTGGATATTGCCGAAGACATCCCACTGTTTAAAAGTGACCGGGGAAAGATTCAACAGATCTTCCTGAATATCATCAACAATGCCTTTGCAGCTTTGAGCGACGGTGGACACCTGGAGATCGAGGCCAAACTGAAAGGCAAGGATGCGGTTTCAATTGACTTTACAGACCACGGGTGTGGGATTCCTCCCGAAGACCTCGATCATGTCTTTGAGCCTTTTTTTTCAACCAAGAAGAGTCAAGGGGGAACCGGTCTTGGCCTTTCCATCACATATAATCTTGTCCAGGAGATCGGGGGCAGAATCGGAGTAACGAGTGAGCTGGACAAGGGAACCCGTTTCACCGTAACCTTGCCGCTCAAAATGGAGAGAAGGGAGAGGGATATCCATGAGAGTATTATTGGTGGACGATGAGGAGGAGTTTGTATCTACCCTGGCGGAACGTCTAGTCATACGCGGAATTGCGACCGAATGGACAACGACAAGCCTTGATGCCATTAAACGGGTAGAAACAGAGCCCTTCGATCTGGCAGTGCTGGATGTGAAGATGCCCAAGATCGGGGGAATTGCCCTGAAACAAAAACTCCAGGCCAAACAGCCGGGCATGAAATTCATTTTTCTGACCGGGTATGGTTCCGAGCAGGACTTCAAGACGGTTTCCGCCCAGTTGGGAGACGGGTTCTATCTGGTCAAACCGGTGGATATTGATGTCCTGGTTAGAAAAATGAAGGAGATCCTTCGGAGTAGAGAGGATAAATCATGAAAGAAAGTACAGGAATGCCGGAAGATGCCGGGCTTCAATTTTTCGGTAAGGTTATGGCATCTATCTCCCATGAAATCAAAAACGTAATGGCCATTATCAATGAAAACGCCGGGCTTCTGGAAGACCTTGCGTTTATGGCAGAAAAGGGAAGACCTCTGGAGACCGAACGTGTAAAGGTCCTGGCCGGCAAAGTCAAGGATCAGGTCCGCAGGGGGGATGAGATCATCGAGAACATGAACCAGTTTGCCCACAGTGTTGACAGGGTCGTTGATCGTGTGGATTTGGGTGAAGTTCTGTCCCTTGTGATCAAGCTTGCTCAGCGTTCTGCTTCC
Organism: uncultured Desulfobacteraceae bacterium; assembly: GCA_964423495.1. GTDB lineage: Bacteria > Desulfobacterota > DSM-4660 > Desulfatiglandales > Desulfatiglandaceae > CAYRFN01. Next base: position 9,297 of record CAYRFN010000075.1, on the reverse strand, counting down.
ATGAAGGGGGTACGTCTGGAAGCAAAAACCACCCCGGACCGGATCATGATCACCACAAACCCTTTTCTTCTGGAAAACTTGATATGGCTTTGCCTGAGTCTTGCCATGGAGTCGGCACCAAGCTCAAAGACCGTCTGTTTAGTCCCAGAGACTGTTGAAAACGGTGCGCGAATCCGGGTTACGGGACTCCCAGACCTTTCTCAATTGCAGGGCAATGTTTTTTTCAAGCAGAGGAGGGAAGCTCTTCTCGGGGCTCTTAAAGGTGATCTGGCCGTTGATTCTAAGTCCAGAGAACTCGTTATCGGCATTCCCCGGGATATACCCTCAGAATAAACAACGACCCCCGAACTTGAAGATCACATCCATTGCCAAAGGAGGATAAAAAAAATGAAAACACGAGTCTTGATAGTAGACGACGAGAAGGAATTCACGGATGCATTATCAGAACGTTTGAGCATCCGAGACTATGACGTGACCGCTTCGCCGAGCGGTGAGAATGCCGTAAAAAAAGTGAATGCTTTCAATTTTGACGTCGTAATCCTGGATGTGGCAATGCCGGGGATGGACGGCATCGAGACCCTCCGCGAAATCAAGAAATCAAAACCCCTGACCGAAGTGATAATGCTGACCGGTCAAGCGACCGTGGACTCGGCCATTGAAGGGATGAAGATAGGGGCCTTCGATTATCTCAAAAAACCGTGTGAGACCGAAGAACTGATTGGCAAGATCAACCGGGCCTGCGGAAGAAAGGTAGAACAAGAAGAGCGTATCCGGGAGGCCAAAGTGAAAGAGATCATCTCTTCGCCAAGGGCGGCCTTACGAGAGAAATGATCTGTCCCATTTGGAATTCATCAGAGGGTGTCCCGACGGACTGGCAGAGGAAAGATTCTGAATTTTGGAATTTGGTCCTGGGTTATAAATTTTGAATCTAAGAGTCAGCTCAGGCTTTTTTAAATGCGTAAAGTGTGATTAAAAGATTCCTTTTATAAAAAATTTTGGGTTAATTATCTTAAAACAGAGGTATGAAAATCGAATTAAATTAATAAGGAAGCGAATTAATGGAACCACTGACTTCTGAAATGATCCTGGTAATGGCAATGATTGCGATTGCAATTTTTCTTTTTATTGTTGAATGGATAAGGGTCGACGTGGTGGCAATTCTGATGATGGTGACCCTACCCCTGTTGCATCTGGTCACACCCAGGGAGGCCTTCATCGGGCTGAGCAGCAACGCAGTGGTCTCCATAATTGCGGTGATCATCATAGGAGCAGGGTTGGACAAGACAGGCCTAATCAACCGCCTTGTTGGCCCAATTGTGCACATAGCGGGAAAGAGTCAATCACGTGTCGTTATAGCAATTTCGCTTACGGTAGCTGGCATATCGAGCTTCATGCAGAATATAGGGGCTGCCGCCCTCTTTCTTCCTGCCATACAACGTGTCAGTAAATCGCTCGAGATCCCCATCAGCAGGCTCTTAATGCCAATCGGATTTTCCGCCATTTTAGGCGGTACCGTTACATTGGTTGGTTGCAGTCCCCTGATCCTGCTGAATGATCTCCTCGAACCTTTTGGATTCAAGCCTTTTCACCTCTTTGATGTGACACCCATAGGATTGGCCTTGGTGGTAAGCGGAATTGCCTGCTTTATCTTTCTCGGACGTTTCATCCTACCCAAGGGCGATAGTGAGGCAGACGGAGAAAGAACTCAAACCCCCGAGGGAGACAGATTCCTGCCTGTGTTAAGCGAGTTCCATGAGCTTCACACACCCGAGGATTTTACCCATTACCGCGACCCTATAACAGTGGGAGACCTGAGGCGACGCTACTTGGTTAACGTAGTAGCTATAACCGAACCCCCTGATTTTAAGGTGCTTTCTCCAGGGCAGGATGTACAGATGCGTTCGGATATGGACATGGCCGTTTTTGGGCCTGAAAACAATGTCAGGCGTATGGCAAAAGGCGAAGACATGGTTCTTAAAGACAATATGGAGGTTTTCAAAGAAAATATTGAGGATAGCTCTTCGGGAATGGTGGAGGCGGTATTGGCTCCTCGCTCGACCCTGGCTGGCAAGACCCTCAACCATATCAATCTACAGGAACGTTACAATGTCACACCCATTGCAATTTATCGTCAGGGCGAGACCTACCGGGCTGAGATCGGTGATATGATACTGGAAGTAGGAGATGCGGTTCTCCTGTACGGGAGTTGGCGAAACCTCATGGTTTTGCATGAAGAAAGGACTTTTTTGTTTTCGACCCCGGAGGACGTGGAGTTGATGCGGCCCGAGAAGGCACTTTTTGCAGGTCTGTGGCTCGCGGTTGCCCTTGTGATGATAATTGTCTTCAAGGTCCAGCTATCGGTAAGCCTTATGACCGGTGCACTGGGTATGATAGTCACGCGTGTTCTTAGCATCGATGAGGCCTATCAGTCTGTGGACTGGCGGACTATTTTCCTGTTGAGTGGTCTGATACCTCTTGGCATCGCCACCGAGAAGACCGGCGCTGCTGCATGGATCGCCCATGCAGTGTTGAATGCTATAGGCGCGGTAACCCCAATCATGCTCCTAACTGTGATTGGGGTGCTTGCCACGATATTCACTCTGGTCATTTCCAACGTGGGAGCGACTGTGCTCTTGGTGCCTTTGGTGGTGAACATGGCCATTGCAGCACACATAGACCCGCGTATGGCCGCACTGGTGGTGGGACTGGCCACCAGCAATTCCTTTATGCTACCCACCCACCAGGTCAATGCGTTGTATATGGGTCCGGGACGATACCGCAGTGTGGATTTTATGAAAGCGGGTCTGTTAATCAGTGTGGTTTTTATTGTGGTCATGATAGGAATGATATATCTGGTATACGGGGTTTAACTCGTTGAACATACAGGGGGAATGATGATGGCAATCATAACCATATCACGAGGTTCTTACAGCAAAGGAAAGGAAGTAGCAGAGAAAGTTGCAGCCCGGCTGGGTTTCGATTGCATAAGTCGTGAGGTGCTGCTGGAGGCAAGCAAACGCTTCAATATTCCGGAGATGTTACTCAAACGGGCTATACACGATGCTCCGTCCATTCTGGATCGCCTTCAGCATAGCAAACAGGCCTACATCGCTTATATCAGAAGTGCCCTCACCCAGCAGGTAAAAAGGGACAACGTAGTTTATCATGGACTGGCAGGACATATCCTCTTAAAAGGTGTGCCCCAAAACCCGGGAGCGCCTGGGCCATAAATTAAAGAAGAAAGTTAAGACCCTTGAAGAGGAAATCGAAGGCATCAATAACATGGAGGTGCATGTGGGGTTGCCTTATCCCCCTAATGCAATATAGGATTGTGTTGATAAACCGGGTGGATTGAACCCACCCCATTAACAGAAAGGATGACGCTATGCCCATCGTTACCTTTTCTTCGGACCCTTGTCAGAAGAGCAGCGAGATAGCCGAAAAGACGGCAGAAGTTCTCGGATACAAGTATGTGGACCGGAAGATCTTAAGCTCGGTAGCCGTAAAGTACGATATCCCTGAGATCAAACTAATCAAGGCGCTGGATGAGACTCCGTCGTTCATGGGTCTATCTTCCAAGGCATGGAAACAATATCTGGCCTACATCCAGGAGGTCGTTCTCGCTGAGTTGCTGGATGATAATGTGGTCTGTCACGGTGTAGGTGCACACCTGTATGTGTTTGGTATTTCCCATGTGCTCAAGATACGCATCCTTGTGGACCCGGATAAGAAAGCCAGGCAGGTGGCCGATCAGGAGAAGGTCACTTTCGAGAAGGCCAAAAAGATAGTCCGGCGCCAGGAAAAACAGCGCAAACGCTGGTCTCTTGACGCCTTTAATATGGACGAGACCGACCCCTCTTTGTATGATATGGTGATCAACATCAGCCAGATCGATCCTGGAGAGGCCGTGGGCATGATAACCGCAGCGACAGGCTATAGAAAATTCAAGCCCATGACTTATTCTATCAAGTCCATGCAGGATAGGGAACTGGCAGGCAGGGTGCGGGCCACACTTTTGAAGAACTTTCCTGATGTCAGGGTGCAGGCCAGAGACGGTACAGTGGTGGTGGAAATCAAGGCCCTGAAACGTGAGAAACGCAGGAAGGCCTCGGCAGTCAAAGAGTTGGTCGGGAAGATCTCCGGTGTACATTATGTGGAAGTTCATATTATCAATGATATAATCCGGCAGGCCGCCGAGAGCGGGCGGTAGAGGAAACCCCTGATCAAATACAAAATATGAACCTATAAAAAATTTTAGGAGGAGGCAGTTATGTCTGAGAAGCTGGAAGTCTTGCTACTGGATGATGAACCCATAGTTGGCAAGAGACTTAAACCAGCCCTGGCCAAGATCGGGTGCGATGTTGAGGTATTTCAGGACCCCAAGGAGGCCCTGGAACGTATCGGGAAAAAGGAATTTGATATCGTGGTCACAGATATCCGCATGGATGAGATCGACGGTATGCAGGTGCTGGAGCATGTCATCAACAAATCGCCGCGCACCAAGGTTATTATGATTACCGGCTATGCCATGATGTCTCTGGCCAGGGAGGCAATGGAGAAGGGCGCTTTTGACTTTATTGCAAAACCCTTTCAGCCTGATGACCTGAGGAGAGTTATTGCAAAAGCGGCTCAGGCCCTCGGTTCACCAATAGACTTTAAAATCCCGGCAACGAATGGGACGTAGCGTCTATGGAGAAGAAATGAAATCAAAAATCGAGTCTGCCGATAACGACCAGCCTGCACCCACAAAGACCCTGGAGGGGCGCTTCGATAGCATCCAGGCCATAGAGTCGGCCCGCCAGGCCCTTCTGTCCCGACGGCGTTTTAGTCTGCGTTTGCAAATCTATATAGGCTTTTTTCTGATTTTTATATTCGTATTGTGCATTGCAGCCGCGCTCATCACCACAATGTATCAGGTAGAAAATAGGCTTCGATTTATGGAGATCGTGAATGATTATGCGATAGAGATACAGCAGGCCCGGCGTTTTGAGAAGAACTTTTTCCTTTATGGCACCAACTTAAACGACGCACTTGAAAACGTTTATAAGGCCAGGGATATCTTTGATCGCAACTCCAAAGAAGTGATAAACATGCTTGGCAAGGATACCCAGAATACCATACTCACCAACATGGAGCGTTATAAAGGACTGTTGGAGCATCTGGCTGAACAAGAACGGGACGAGGTAAGTGGCCAGGAATATGAGCATGAGAAGAAAAAAATCGAACTGGAATTGCGTAAACACGGTCAAAAGATGGTATCTTTCGCCCAGGAATTAATGAACCGCGAAAGGGCCTATGTGTCCAAGGCTATACTGAACTCCCGCAATATCCATATCTATTCTCTCATCTTTTTGGTCGTCTTTCTATCTTCCTATGCCTATTTCTTGGGCAATCGTATCTTGAATCCTATCAAGCGGTTCGCAAAATATGCCCAACGCATCGCCTCAGGAAATTTCACTCCCATTACGCCGGCCCACCAATTTCGTGATGAATTCACCGACCTGGCCTTGGCGATTAACCAGATGATCCAGGAACTGGAGACCCGCGGGGCCGTGCTCATTCAGTCTCACAAGATGCGTGCGGTGGGGACCCTTACATCTGGTGTTGCGCATGAACTGAACAATCCTTTGAACAACATTACAATCACTGCTCACATGCTTTTAGAAGACTATGAAGATTTGCCGGACGAGGAACGTATGGAAATGATAAGCGATTTGGTAAGTGAGGCTCAACGTTCCAAAAAAATCATAAGCAACCTACTGGATTTTGCCAGAGAGAGCAGCTCTCAGTTAGAACCCCTTCACCTGGTTCATCTTTTAAAGGAAACCATCCAGCTGGCATCCAACCAGATAAAACTCTCGGGCATCAAGATTGAGTTCCAGACCACCGATAACTTACCCCGCGTTCATGGAGACAGCCAGCAACTTGAGCAGGTCTTTTTAAATCTTATCCTGAACGCCATTGACGCCTCGCCAAAGGGTGGTAAAATCCAGATCGTGGTTCTGCCTGCTGACGAGTCCAACTATTTGGCAGTAAAGGTTATTGATTTCGGAAACGGCATCCCTGAGCATATCCTTCCTTCCGTCTTCGATCCGTTCTTTACCACCAAAGGCAAAGGCAAGGGCACTGGCCTGGGTCTCAGCGTCTCGCAGGGTATTATAGCCAAGCACGGGGGCCGCATACGTGTGAGCAGCAGAGAGGGTGAGGGAACTAGCTTTACAGTCACCTTGCCGGTAACTACTATCCCATCCGCGATCAATGCCGGGAAGGAGATCTCCAGTCAGATCTGATACACTCGCTGTTATGAAATAAGAAAAGGGGTCAGCCCATCGGCAGTGAGCAAATCGATAGGACGTGGGCAGCAGCCACTGGGGAACGAAGCTATTGAGGAATATTTACTGGAAAGTCAATAAATCACAAACGTTCCCCTCTTCCTGTAGCATGGACCATATTTTACATTTACACACAAGGGCAAATTTCCTATACTCCGTCTATGAAAAAGGGACTTCTTATCAACTCAACTAAGGACCTTCAATATGAAAACCATAACTGTAAAAGACCTTATGGTGCCTCTTGATGAATATGCCACTGTTCGCGATGATGCTTCCTTGTATGAAGCAGTTAAAGCGCTGGAGAAAGCCCAAGAGGATCTCGATCGCGAAAGGTATCTATATCTGCACAGAGCAATTTTAGTATATGATAAAAATAAAAAGATCATTGGTAAGATCAGCCAGCTGGATGTGCTAAAGGCTTTGGAGCCCAGATATCGTGATATGGGTGATTTTAGTGCGATATCTCGTGCCGGACTCAGTGTGGAATTCATGAAATCTATAATGGACCGTTATGATCTGTATCAGAGATCCTTTACAGAAATGTGTATGACTGCGTCAGATTTGAGGGTTAAAGATATTATGTACACACCCGGATCAGACGAATATGTGGAAGAAAACGATTCCCTGGGAAATGCCATACACCATTTAATTATGGGACATCACCAATCGTTGCTTGTAACAAGAGACAAGGATATCGTAGGAATATTGCGGCTGACAGATGTATTCAACGAGGTCTTCCAAAGGATGGAAATGAAAAAGTTAGGATGAAAAACACCTTTTCAATTGGATTTGATGATTGATCACTCACATGGAGAAAAATATTATAACACGATTTGCAAGCCTGTTTAGTCAACTTATTGCTTTGTTCAACTTGCCCAGGCAAAAAGCCTTAGAGAGATATGTGGCGGATTAGCCTGTACCATGGGAGAACTTCGCCATCTGGGAATGAAAAACGCACCGAACAAATCGACTCTTTCTTACGCTAATGCCCACCGGTCCCGGGAGATGTTTCGCGACCTTATTTTATAACACCGTAAGTATCTGTAAAATGGCAGCTCCTAAGAATCGGAAATTTCGGTTTAAGAACAAGTTGCTTTCCCTGGACAGTACCACTATTTCCCTTTGTTTGAGTCTTTTCCCCTGGGCTGAGTTTCGTCGGAGCAAAGGAGCGCTTAAACTTCATCTGCTTCTTGATCATAATGGGTACTTGCCCGCCTACGCCTATATTTCCAACGGCAAGAAACATGATGTTATAATCGCCCGATTATATAAGCAGAAAAAACAATATCATTATGAAAAACAAGGAAAATAACCCGTTAAATACAAGAAAAGATCTATCTGTCATCTGGATATGGTTAAAAGGGAAACCGGAGCATAAGCCATTACTGATCATTGTAGGGTTTATTTTGTTTTTTATCATTGCCGAGATGGATACCCCCCGGAGTATGATTAAACTGTTAGAAAAACCAAATCCTGTTGGGTATTCGGAGATGAAAAAAGGATACAGGATAGTGGATAATTTAAGGGAAAAGTTCCATAATCCCAATCTGACAGTTGAGGACTCTGCCAAAAAAATGCAGTACCTAATAGCCTCTCTGGTTATTGCTGGTTTCATGTGGGCAACAGCGGCTATTCCGATAGGCGCTACGGCATTTCTTCTTGCGGTTTTGATGTACGTATTCCAGGAATTACCCGTGGGTTTGATCGCCAAAAGTTACATGCAGGACGCTGTCTTCTTTATTATCGGTGCTTTATCCCTGGCTATTGGAGTTGAGGAGACAGGTCTGGACAGGCGTATCGGATTATTATTTTTAGGTCGGACAAAATCGCGGCTCAGCTTTTTGTTTTTATTCGGTACTCTTATTGCTTATGCCAGTGCCTTTATATCTGCAAAGATGCTGATAGCCTTTTTAATGCCGGTATTAATGAAAATATATAAACGTATTGTTAAAGAAGCAGGTAAGGAGAAAGATTTAAATGTAGCGGTCTTCCTTATATTAACGGTTGTTTATATGACAGCCATGGGAGCATCGGGAGCACCCTCTTCAGGTGCCAGGAATGCCTTAATGATGGGTTTTTTTGAAAATTATGGTAAGCCAATGACTTATCTACAATGGATGAAATATGGTATGCCTATGGTCCCAATGGGGATTGTTATCGCTGGAATATACCTCTATGTCATGTTTAATAAAAAAATGAAATTGAAGATCGATCCTGGAAAGATTATTAAGGAAGAGGCGAACAAATTAGGTAAGTTTAGCTTGCGTGAAGGAATTATGGCGGCCATTATTTGTCTTGTTCTTTATCTATGGATAATGGAAGGTCATGAATTAGAACTGGGGGGGCCTATCCTTATTGGTACTGTCCTTATGTTTATTACCGGGATTATTAAATGGGATACGCTCAGGAAAAATCTTGCCTGGGGTGTGATTTGGATGTATGCCGCTGCCTGCGGTATTGGTTTTTCCTTAGGAATTACCGGAGCCGGTTTATGGTTGGCTACATCTGCGTTCAACATTTTACCCGAATTTATGTTGAAAAATGAGGGATTATTGATTTCATGCAGTATCATTACAGGGGTAACTACCAATTTCATGAGTGCCGGAGCTTCGGTCGCTGTTGTCGCTCCTATTACTCTTCCCATGGCTTCTATGGCTAACGTTGATATTTGGCAAATAGGTTTAGCTACTGCCTTTGCTTCTACATTCGGCCATTGTCTGATAATCGGCAGGCCGGGTTTAGCGATCGCATATGCACTTGGTAAAGATCCGGAGACTGGTGAAAGGCTTATAACAGTTGGGGATCTTCTCAAATATGGTATTCCTTTGCTTATTATCATGTGGGTTTATATGGCTATCTGGGTTTTTTATGGGTACTGGCATTGGATGTCTTTTTAATATGCAATTGTTAATAATAACTGAAGTTTCGCAGTAAAATTATAACTACAAAAAGGATTTAATTTATT
>CAYRFN010000074.1:0-18169 GCA_964423495.1 uncultured Desulfobacteraceae bacterium | reverse complement strand
AATTATTCTTTATTTAATATCTAAGGCGTGTTGTTTATGCAACATTAGGGTAAACACTTTTGTACGTTACCAATGATATCAACCTGTAATATGCAGGGAAAGAGTTACAAGGCAAAGATAGATAAGGAGGCCCAAAATATCATTTGAGGTAGCAATAAAAGGTCCGGTGGCGAGAGCAGGATCTATATTTAGGCGTTTCATCGCAAGTGGTATAGCTGAACCAATAAAACCTGCATTAACAATGATCATCAGGAGGGCCATTGCCACTACGGCCCCAAGTCTCATGTCAGAAAGCCAGAATCCGACCACTACACCAAGAAACAGACCGCATATAAATCCATTAAAAAGCGCCACTTTCATTTCTACCCAGAGTCTCTTGCCGATATTCATCAAGCTAATGTCACCGGTGGCCAAGCCTCTAACAACAATGGTCGCAGCCTGGTTGCCTGTGCTTCCGCCCATAGCCATAATCACAGGAATAAAAAACGACAGGGCAATGATTTTTTGCAGAGATGATTCGAATTGGCTAATAACAACAGCAGCAAGAATTTCACCAAATAGAGCCATAATCAACCAGGGCAACCTGGCCTTTGAAATTTTCACCGTGGACTCTTCTGTGATTTCCTGGTCAATCACGCCCGCCATTAAAGAGATATCCTCATCTGCCTCTTCCTTAATCACATCAATGATATCATCATGCGTAATGCGGCCCACCAGCCGATGATGCTCATTTACTACAGGGATATTTACTAAATCGTATTTCTTGACTAATTGGGCTACTTCTTCCTGATCCGTATTGACATACACTGAGATGACGTCTGGATTCATTATTTCACTAATTTTGCGTTCAGGGGGCTCGAGTATCAAATCCTTCAAAGAAATTACACCTGCCAATCTTTCATAATCATCTACAACCCATACGTAATATAAATTTTCTACATCTTTTCTTTTTTTTCTAATCAGTTCGATGGCTTCCTGGACTGTGGCATCAGCCTTTACCGTTACAAACTCGAGTCCCATGATGCCGCCAGCCGTATCTTCTGGGTAAGGAAGAAGCTTTTCCAGTTCCTCAGAAATATCATCCCCTACAGTCTCAATTATTTTCTTTGCCCGTTCTGCTGGCAGATCGCCAACAAGGTCGGCTGCATCATCAGAGTCAAGTTCCTGGACAATTTCAGAGATAGCCTGGTTATCAAGATCTTTTAAAATACGTTCTTGAACCGGTTGCTCAATTTCAACAAAGACATCTCCTGCCCCCTCAGGTTCTAATAAATTGAAAATAAAGATGCCTTCATCGGTATCCAGATGCTCAATAAGATCCGCCACATCTGCAGCTTTCATACCAATAAGGATTTTCTCAAGGGCCTGACGGTTCTCCTGCTCAATCAGATCCTTGACATCTTCAATAAGATTTCCATCAATCATTTTGGTCTTAAAAACCAAGGTTACTCTCCTCTTAACTTACTTCAGGTCTTTTATTTTTTTTAAAACAAACCTGCCCAAATTGGGTTGCCCTTTTGTGACTTCATTAATCTTTTCCAAAGCAATTTCAGCCCTTGCAGCGCTTTTGTGACCCCCTGCAGAACCGCCCAAATGGCCAAATAATTTCTTTGCGGTCTTTCCAGCATCTTCCCTAAAGCCTGCATTTCTAAATATGACAATTAGTTTTCCATTATTACTACCTGATGCAATGCTCCAAGTTGCATCGGCTAATCTCATAAAAAAATCAGCAATGATCACCAGGATATCTGGATTATCTACTTCGCCCATGTCGATAAAAGCGATGTTGTTTAGGAGTCTCAATCGTTTCATTGCGAATCGATAGCTGTCCAAGGTCTGTTTGGTCATCTCCGAGGATTCGATTTTTTTTATGATATTCATATTAGTGAAACGGTAAAGATACCTGAACGCGTTAATGTCGTTTGAGATCAATTCTCTTACAAAATTATTCGTATCGGTCTTAATCCCGTAGAATAGGGCCGTGGCAAGTCTTGGGGAAGGCCTGATCTTGGCCGCCCTGAGGTATTCTGTCATAATGGTCGAATTCGCACCATAATCCTCTTTGATATCAATAAAATGGCCCTTTGATGATGGATCCATTGGGTGATGATCGATGATAATATCAAAATGGTAGTCTTCTAATTGTGAATGATGATGTGGTTGTGAATCTAATATGGCCCATTTTGTGATTTTTGAGGGTTTAATATAGCGTATATGTTGCTGATCAATTCTTAGAAGTTTGATGAATGCCAGGTTATCGGCCCGTTCAATAGGATTTATATGATAGATCGCAACCTTCCTGACCTTCCTCCAAAAAAGGCGCTTTAAAGATAGGGCACTGGCCATGGCATCCGGGTCTGCATCAATAAGAATGCCCAAGGTGTCCTCCGGGCCTACTATTTCCCAGAGCCTTTTTAATTTTTCCGAAAAAGACATGGATTTGGGAAAAGGGTGTGACATAAGTGAGTCCAATTATTTCTTCTTTATCCTCAACAGGATCACTATTTGGCAAAAATTTACCTTGGGAAAAACAATAGAGCCTGATTTATTCAAGAGATTTCAAGATGAAACTACCTCTTTAACTTCTCAGCCAAGATATCGGCCACTTTCTTTCCTGATTGAAGCATACCCCCAAAAATAGGGCCCATTCGGGGGCCTCCAAAGGCATTATTCGCAGCCATGCCTGTCACATATAGGCCGGGAAATACTTTTCCTGTGTTTACAACAGTGAATTGCTCTCCCTTTTCTGCCCATAGGGGCATCTCCCCAACCACGTCACCTGTTTTTGTATTTAATTTTGCATCCATCTTACCTGCTACAATCCTGCAAATTTCTGCTGGATGACCTGTCCCATCCACGACGAAAGATGCCTTGATAGTTAGTGGATCCACGTGGAGCCCCAGCTTTTCCACAGGAGACCAATTGATAACAAGCCCAGATACTCTGGGTTTTCCTGCATCTTCCCTGAATAGGACGTCAGTTACTTTCATTAGATTGAAAATAGCCGTCCCCGCCTTGATACATCTGGAAGCAATGGTTGATGTTGCTTCCACGCTATCCATGGTATAATAGCCATTTTCTTTTGGGCGACAAACGATTCCAAATTCATTGACAATATGAACGGCATTATCCTGAATGACGATCTCGTTAAACATCATGCCTCCGCCCCACATACCTCCGCCTGGGGCCAATTTAGATTCAAAAATGACTGCTTTAAAGCCAGCCTTGCCCAAGTAATATCCCGCCACCATATTTGCAGGGCCTGCCCCTACCAAAGCAACATCCACACTTAGATTAGCAAGCAACTTTGCCGTATAACTTTCTATTATAGACTTAGAGATGGTCACTTCATCTAATTGCATTTAACTACCTCCATCTATGGCTGAACACCATAATAATTGAACACTATAGGAAGAACATCTAAAATTCAATGAGAAATAGAAAATAACCCTTAATCACCAAGGCCAGATGTTTTTAAGATATTTAAGACTGGTCCAAAGGTCTTCCTCTCTATGAGGCTCGAGGGTTATTATAGGATGTCCTTTTTTCATAGCTATAAGCTGTTTGAAAAACGCCTGAAAGTCTATCTTGCCTTTACCAATTGCCAGATGTTCATCTTTTTTGCCAGAGTTGTCATGGAGGTGGATTTGACCAAGATATGGCCAAAGCGCTTCCATCCATTTCTCAAGGGGTTCATGACTAAAGGCTGATTGATGACCCGTATCCATACAAAAGCCCACACCTTGATTTTCAAGCTCTTCAAAAAGGATCCTTATTTCGTCCGGACTATGTTCATACACATTTTCCAGCATCAATAAAGAACCTTCATTTTTTATGCGCTCTCCAAGCCAAGACCACATTTCAAGGCTTTTCTCAATCCAAATGTCTCTAATATACCAATAAACTTTGTCATCATAGCCTGAGTGGCATACTACAGTTTTTGGCTTAAAAAGGGCAACCAGGCGCAGGACCTGTTCAAAACGATAACGGGTTACCGCGCTCACCTTTGGATCCGAAGAACCTGGGGACAAATCAATGTAGGGTGCGTGAAGGGTTGTTGTAAGGTTATGCTTTCGAAGAATATCCGCAATGTCGCGAAAATCTGATATGGAAAAACGGTCCAAAGTCGTGGCATCAAATCCAATTTCGGGATTTAGCCTGTGCTTGATGAAGCGGTCAAGATAGGACTCATAAAGCATGACAAAGGGTATATTGACGTATATCTTTTCAATTAACCATCTCATAGTCATAGATCATTTATAACGTTCAAAAGTATTCTTTCATGGAAGGGCATATTTCAGATCCAATAACATTGAACTCTAACCTTAGTGCTTCGATTCGCAAATACGGTGACGTATTTTGACTATCTAATACGTCGAAATTGTCTTCGACCTTGAGCTCAGACCGAAGGGCTCACTCAGCACTAAGTCCTGAGTGAATGAATTCGTCATCGAATTTATGAATCGAAGGACTTAGGAATCGAGATGGATATATTTACAGGGTACAGACAGGATTTAACCAGTTTTAAACATTAGTGAATCATCGTACACTTTTGTGTTCAGCCCTCGCAAATACAGGGTTTGGATAAATAATCAACCCATTGGCTTTATTTTATATTGGGTGTTTATTAAAAGAAAAAAACAGATAAGTTTGGAGAAAAGTGTCGCCTCATATCTTCTCCGAGGAATTAGGTCCGGTTTGGGTTAGAATAAGGTCCTTCTTATTGCTCAAAAAGGATTTTCCTGATCCCCTCTTTAATTGACATACAGGCCTCCTTATTACCCCAACCTACCCTGATTACTACCTCTGTCTCTTTTGCTGATTTATATTTGACTGAAATAGTAATGGCCTTATTATCAGCACTTTTGGCCTTTATTTTTCCTTCTGTCAGGCCATGGTCTGACAGTTCTATTTTACTATCCATCTGCTCCAGGGTTTTAAGGGATGCATCCCACGTTTCCGTGAAAGGAGCCTGATAGATGACATAGAGTGCCTCCTTGTAATAGGTGTATCCGCTAACACCTACAGCTGCCCCCATACCAAGTAAAACCATAGCAGCACAGCCAGTCAACAAAAAACACAATACGATTGGGACCAAGCACTTTGCTCTAATCATTTTAATCAATCCCATTGTCCTATTTTTTCCCATACCCTGACTCCGTCAATTAGTAGTAACACGGCATTAATGTGATACAGACAAATATCAATATGAGTATTACTGATTATAAAACATTGTGTCAACACTATATTATGGATTTGACTTGGGAATATGCATCTGATAATTTTATGCCTTAAATTTTTTCGGAGGCACACTTCATGGACTATAAAAAGACACTTAATCTTCCCAAAACTACATTTCCTATGAAAGCAAATTTAGGAGAGAAGGAGCCGGAAATCCTTAAGAAGTGGGAGGAATTGAAACTTTATCAACTAATTCGGCGGGCTTCTAAGGGCCGAAAGCGCTATATGCTTCATGATGGTCCGCCATATGCCAACGGTCACATCCATATGGGAACCGCCTTTAATAAAATACTGAAAGACATAATCATAAAATCAAAGCAAATGGCAGGGTTTGATGCGCCTTATGTCCCAGGCTGGGATTGCCATGGTCTTCCTATTGAACATAAGGTGGATATGGAGCTTGGCCCCAGGAAGTCGGAGATGTCACAGGCAGAAATAAGACAATTCTGCCGCAATTATGCAGAAAAATACATAGATATTCAGCGCAACGAATTTAAACGCCTTGGGGTCCTTGGAGAATGGGAAAGGCCTTATTTGACCATGAACTACAATTATGAAGCCACTATAGTGAGGGAGTTCGGTAAATTTGCCCTTAACGGGAGCTTGATTCAGAGCAAAAAGCCGATATATTGGTGTACTTCATGTAAAACAGCACTCGCAGAAGCCGAGGTTGAATATAGAGATCACAAATCACCATCCATCTTTGTGAAGTTTTCGATGATCTCAGACCTGAGCCAGTTATATCCGGTCCTAAAAGGGAAACAGGTTTCCATTTTGATCTGGACTACAACTCCATGGACCATGCCGGCCAATTTGGCCATCGCCCTACATCCTGAATTGATTTATGTTGCAGCTGAAACAGAGACTGATCAGGTAATGATCTTAGCCAAAGGTCTTCTGGATTTATGTATGGATACCTTTGGTATTAAGTCATATAAGGTTCTCGTAGAGTTCAGAGCTACAGATATTGAAAATCTTGAAGCAAAGCACCCCTTGTATGACAGGCCATCTGTGATTGTATTGGCACCGTATGTGACTTTGGATGCAGGTACAGGATGTGTCCATACTGCGCCGGGCCATGGTCGGGAGGACTATGAAACCGGTTTGGAATATGATCTTGATGTCTATTCGCCGGTTGACGATTCAGGCCGGTTTACGGAGGATGTGGAATATTTTGCTGGTATGAACGTCTTTGAGGCAAACCAGGCTGTCAACGAAAAGCTCAATGAAGCAGGCGCACTTCTTAAGGAAGAGGAGATGACTCACGAATATCCACACTGCTGGCGCTGCAAGAATCCCGTAATTTTCCGCTCAACAGAACAATGGTTCATCTCGATGGAAAAAAATGGGCTTAGGAAAAAGGCCCTCAATGCCATTAAAAGGGTTTCGTGGATCCCTTCATGGGGTCAGGATCGAATCTTTAAAATGGTTGAAAATCGTCCTGACTGGTGTATTTCTCGTCAGAGAGCATGGGGTGTGCCTATTACTGTATTTTTCTGCGAGGAATGTAACAACTTGATCATATCACAAGAGATCATTGATCATGTAAGCAGTATGGTCGAAGAGTATGGCGCAGATGTCTGGTTTAATGAGCATGAAGCAAATTTGTTGCCTCCGGGCACACGTTGTCCTGTATGTGGCGGGGACAGATTTAAAAAAGAGCTAGATATCCTCGATGTGTGGTTTGATTCAGGTGTTAGTTATGCTGCTGTCATGGAAAAAAGAAAATATCTTGATAGCCCCTCAGATCTTTACCTTGAGGGTAGTGATCAACACCGCGGTTGGTTTCATAGCTCCCTTTTGTGTTCAGCAGGTACCAGAAATAAAGCGCCTTTCAAAAGCGTCCTGACTCATGGTTTTGTTGTTGACGGTTCAGGTAAGGCTATGCACAAATCAGCGGGGAACGTTATTGCACCTGAAGATCTTATAAAAAACTATGGCGCTGAAATCATAAGGCTGTGGGTTGCGGGAGAAGATTACCGAGATAATATTCGTCTTTCGAATGAGATATTGCAGCGCCTGACAGAAGCATATCGGCGTATTAGGAATACATGCCGTTATATCTTGGGTAATCTCTATGAATTTGATCCTGAAGTTGATCAAGTTCCCTACCAACATATGCAGGAACTTGACCGTTTTGCTTTGAACCGGCTTTGGGAATTAAGCGATCGGGTCCTAAAGGCATACAAAAATTTCGATTTTCATCTCGTCTACCACAATCTTCATAATTTCTGTGTCTTGGATCTTTCCTCTTTTTATCTTGATATCATAAAGGACAGGCTCTACACATCACCCAAAAAATCCGTTACAAGACGCTCGGCCCAGACAGCTATGAATGAGATCCTGGAGGTCTTAGTTAGAATAATGGCGCCCATTCTATCTTTCACGGCTGATGAGATCTGGCAACATATGAAAGGCAAAGACCGCCCTTCAAGTGTCCATGCCGATCTCTTTGTTCCTGTGAGTGATTCATATAAGGATGCTGAACTAACCAGCCGCTGGGAAAACATCATAGCAGTTCGTAAAGAGGTGACTAAGGTGCTGGAACTTGCAAGGAAGGAGAAAGATATCGGCCACTCTTTGGATGCATCTGTAACTTTAGGTCTTTCATCTGAACTCATGGAAAAATTAGTTCCTTATCAGGATGAACTTAGGTATATATTTATTGTGTCATCAGTGGATATAGTGGAACTAAGCCGGGTTGAGAATGGTCTTGAAAGCGAGACAGTAAAAGGTCTGAAAGTCAAAGTTTCTCCTTCTTCGGATCCCAAATGTGAGCGCTGCTGGGTTCATGACTCGTCGGTCGGAGATAACAATAATCATCCAACTATCTGCAAGCGATGCCTCAACACCTTAGCCGAAATTATAAATTGATGGTCTGGCCAACGTTGGCTATTGTCCTCCTGGATCAGATATCAAAATATGTTGTTTTAAAAAGTGTGCGGCTGCATGAATCCGTGCCAGTGGTTGCTGGGTTTTTTAATCTGGTGCACACACGAAACCGAGGTATGGCCTTTGGTCTCATGAACCGTCCAGATATTAACTTCGGTTTTTACTTCCTTGTTGCAGCCACCTTTATTGCAGTCATTTTGTTGTTGTTCTGGTTATTCAAGCTTAGAGATAATAAATACGGTAATAGAATTACATTTGGTCTTTCTCTGATCTTGGGAGGGGCCTTAGGAAACCTGTTTGACCGGCTCCGGTTTCGAGAAGTGATTGATTTTCTTGATTTTTACATAGGCGCATATCACTGGCCCGCGTTTAATATTGCCGACTCGGCCATCACAGTAGGCACGTTCTGGGTTGTCATTAGCCTTTTCTTTCAACGTTCCGCGAATACCTGATTATAATCTACGTTTTTGATTGGTTTGTAATTGTTTTGTTCTTCGAAAATAGTACATTCATGGCTGGTGAGACCCCTTTTTAAAAAGCAGCATCACAAATAACCCAAAGCTCGTGGAACGCCCATGTGACTTACATATACATCTTGTATTTAGGGGTTCATACATATATGCACGAATGGCCCCGGATAGATCTTTCGGTTTCGGCTCTGTTGCCAGGCCGCTATGATAAGCCACTTCTGCCACTGCTTCGGCAATTGTCGCAGAGACATCCCTGATTTTTGACAGCGGTGGATAGAGGCTTCCCTTTTCAAGATCAGAGGCCGATACTTTTTGAGCCAATAAAAGAGTGTTCTGTTGCGATCCTGAAGCGCCATGATAGAAACGTATCTTTCGAGGTCTGGCTGAACCTGTTGATCTTGAGAAAGAACACGCGGGGGTAAAAGTCCCTGGAGGCCGAACAAGTCGCGTTCTTCATCTGTAAATGACGTCCCTTTGTTCAAAACCGGATCATTGAGCAACGTCGCTCTGCTCGGAAATCCCGGTTTGCCCGCTTGAAACTGAATCCTTATTTTTTCATCGCCAAGCTTGCTGTGCTCGGCGGGGTTCTTGTGTATCAAAACGTAATCCCGTATAATAAATCACTCAAATAAGGGATTGTTCGCTTCGCTCACAGTATAGCTTGGAAGGTACAGGAAATATGGCTGATTATTCTATTTGGGCAAGGAATCAGAATGACAGGTACTTACGGGGGTGCGAGGTCTGGCACAGTTGTCGAACGGAAGAGTGATACAGCAAGCAGACTATGACCCGGATCAGGAGAATTCGCGCCTACATTATACCGATTCGAGAGGCCATTGTGCATTTAGTCTGTCTCCGCGCTCTGATGGACAACTTCACACCTTTACCGTCCGGGCGCCCGGTTATCGTACGAAGGATCAGCCACTGGGAATTCCTAATTCTTTCATTTTAATGGCCCTTCCGATTCTGGGAGAGGTGCCTCAAGAATGGCGGCATCAGTGGCACGCTTTTCAGTTAGCCGACCAACAGATGAGACGGGCGGGGCAGGGGGATGATCCTCGCCAATTGAAGTTACGCAGAGAGAGGGCATTTGACAGGCTGATAAGGGCGTTGGAGGAAAACCGGATTGTTGATCCGGAACCTTACCTTGATGATGTATGTCATATGGAGAGCACATCGCGTGAACTGATCGATAGGCCCCTGAAAGATGGTTTTGACTGAGATTCTTTTCAGAAAGAAAGAGGGACATCCTATATTGCCCCTGTCAAGAAAAAAGTAGATAGCGATAAATTGTCCCCCTTTATTTACAAAAATTGAAACGTTGTACCTAAGCAGGTAAAACCAAGTAAACCTATTTTATTTTTAAAGGAGGAAACCATGGCAATTATTCAAACAGTAAGCCCCGAAAAAGCGGAAGGCGAAACAAAAAAGATCTATGACATAATGCTCCAAAATGTTGGCGTCGTCCCCTCCCCGTTACAACTGGCAAGCGCCAGCCCCGGTATCTTAAATTTCAATTGGGAATCGATAAAATACTATTCCCAGCACCCGACACTGGGATTTGCCCTGCTCTCCGCGATCCGCTTCTTGGTGGCTAAGCATCTTAATTTTGCCTTTTGCACGAACTTTAATAAAAACATCTTAAAGAAACAGGGGCTATCGGATGAAGATATCGACGAAATGACAAAAGATCCCCTCAAGGCCCCTCTTGAAAATAAGGAGCAGGCCATGCTGGGCTTTGTGATGAAGGCGATCAAATCACCTGATGCTGTTGAACAGCGAGACATGGATCAGCTCCATGATATGGGTTGGACGGATCGAGATATCCTGGATGCCCTGGCACACGGGACAAATATGGTTGGGGCAAGTATTTTGATGAAGACCTTTAAAATGGATGTGGTCTGTTAAAAAGGGCAGAGGGGTCGAGGATGTCCCCCTTTACAAAAAGGAATTTTTTGATTTCAGCCTAATTTTAAGGAGATGAAATGAAAATAGTTAAAATGGATGAAGTTTTAAAGGAGCCTTTTGAAAGCTCCCTTTTTACGGGAAGCGATGTGACAAAACAGAATCTTCTCCCAGAGAGTCATGATTTCACTACGAACATAGTGAACTTTGGTAAAGGGGTGCGTAACAAGTTTCATGCCCACGATAGTGAACAAATTTTAATAGTCACTTATGGAAGAGGTATTGTAGCAACAGAAAGGGAAGAGAAAATTGTGACCGAGGGGGATATCATTCTTATCCCGGTAAGTGAGAAGCACTGGCATGGAGCCACTAAAGACTCGGAATTCTCTCACATCTTTATCACGAGAGGAGGACACAAGACAACACCATTGGAGGACTGATTCCGTCGATAAAGAGGGATGTTTTTTTTCTATGTTATAAGGGGAGATATAACTTATTGATCTTTTAATATATAACGTACATAAGATTATAAGTTTAATTATATTTTAACATTGATAGAATTCCATCTTTCAAATATTATTTGTACTCTTAGAAAAATGCTTATGTTGCCGGAATAAAAGAAATTATTAAAGAATCATTTTGCCATAAACTTATGAACTTATGTACCTTATATCTTGCACTTATATCTTGCATTCCTGGACACCCAGAGGGATATGAACCATGAGACTCGAACTCAATATTTTTGACATCACCGATGTTCGGTTTGGAAATACGACAATGATCAAGGACGGCGTCTTGTTCCTAAACCGAAAAGATCTGCAGGGCCTATTGGAAGAAGACAAACGGCTCGGTCGGGTGGATATCGAGACCGCACTGCCGTTGGGGCGCATAGCGGAGACCGATGATATCGCCGACGTGGCGGTGTTTCTTGCGTCGAATGCGTCCCGATATGTCACCGGGCAAACCATTTTGATGGAGGGCGTGGGTTTACTTTAAACGTAAATTTAGGCAGGAGGAAAGACTATGACTTTTGATAAGGATCTTTTTAAGACGACGGCGGGTGATCTGGAGATCACCTTTATTGGTCACGGAACCCTAATGTTTCAGTTTAACGACATGATTATTCACATTGATCCGGTGGGCGATATGGCGGATTACAGCACGCTCCCCAAAGCCGACATCGTACTGGTGACCCACCAGCACCATGACCATTTTGATCCCGCGGCAATCCGTACGCTGCGGAAAGAAGGCACCTCCGTGGTGGCGGCCGAAGTCTGCGCGCAAGATGAACGGGATTGCACTGTGATGAAAAACGGCGATACCCAAATTGTAAAGGGGGTGAGCATCACGGCCGTGCCGGCCTATAATATCGTACACATGCGTTCCCCCGGCAACCCCTTTCACCCGCCAGACGAGGGCAACGGCTATGTCATGCGTTTTGGAGACAAAACGGTTTACGTGGCCGGAGATACGGAAAATATTCCCGAGATGAAAGCGTTGTCCGGAATTGATGTGGCGTTTTTGCCGATGAATTTGCCCTACACGATGACGCCGGCGATGGTGGCCCAGGCGGCGCTCTCCTTTCAGCCGAAAATCGTCTACCCCTATCACTTCGGCGATACGGATACGTCCCAGCTGCTCAACCTGCTGAAGGATCATCCGGAGATAGAGGTCCGCATTCGGGATTTGAAGTAACTCAGAAACCAAATAGATGCAGATGCAGATGTGATGTTGATGTTTGATGTGGGGTCGCACCAAGGATACCCGGAACCTGGAAATAACTCCTCTGAAAGATTTTGAGACTATGGGCGTAACGGATTATGAGGTGAATCTTAATGTTTGGGAGCTTGATATTACAGGTCGTGTTAGCACACCATTTAAGCTAAACTATTCTTAAATCCTTGCCCTTCCTTCCATAGAAAGGGACGTCCTCTTGATCTGTCCCGGGTTTTTCGCCAATCACGGCAAGTGGAAGGGCATTTCCATGGGAAGACTGCTTGAAAAAGCGAAAGTGGATAAAGGCGTGACTCATGTAACTTTTTCAGGGCCAAATGGTGAATATGAAAGGAGTTTCCCCATCGGGGACATCTTGTCCGACAAGGTCTTTTTGGCATATGGTGTGAATGGGCAAACCCTTCCGAAAAAGCATGGGTTTCCCTTGCGTGTCGTGGCAGAGGACTATGATTGCCCTTCGATTATTGATCATTGATAATTGTTAATTGCGATTCCTTTCTTTTTTTGATAAAAATACCCGAATTCTTAAAAAATAATCCAACCTCTACCAATTTGATATTAATTACATAATTCCTTAACAAACCTTTAAGCCAAAAACGCACCTTGCACTTGAAACAGAGACTGAAAGATAGGATTATCGGAGGGCACATTGATTTTCATTGCTGCTCACACTGATAAACAACCCTCGTTTCTAATCCCTGCCGACACAGAGCATGGGGTTAGGTTTTTCATTAAATAATTCACAGGAGGAATAAAACTATGCAATATGGACCCTATGCAGTTGATTACGAGTACCGCCCTTACAATCCGGAGCGCATGCGCAGCGAGAGGGTGGCAAGAGCTCAGGCAGCACTGAAAAAGCACGGCCTGGGGGCAATGATTTTATACGACTACGACTATCACCGCTACCTCGGCTACTATTCTTTTCACCAGTACGCCAGGCGCAGGCTGGGTACTTTTGTTCTCCTGATTCGGGACCAGGGCCTGCCCTATGTTCCTATCGATCATTTGAACGGCCAGTGGGAACGGCCCCGAATGCCCTGGTTCGAAGGCAAAATGGTGCTGAAGACATCCAAAGCTTACCAGCTCATACAGGGCCTACCCGATAACCCTGAATTTATGCCTGCCTATTTCGACGAGACCGCCCAGGAGATCAAAGCCCTGCTGAAGAAGCATGATGTGCTTGATCTGCCCTGCGGTGTCGACATCGTCAGCGCGAACATGCTTGAGGCCTGCAAGCGGGCGGGGATTAAGATCGTCGACGGCAACACGTGCATGTCTGATGCGATCAGGGTCAAGACCGAGGATGAGATCCATTGCCTTCGGATGGCCGGTACAATCGCCGAAAGTGCCCATTGGGAGGTGTGTCAGGCTTTGCGGCCCGGCATCACCGAGTTTCAGATTGCGGGAATTGCGGCAAACGCCGTTTACAAGCTGGGGGCAGAGGAGTTGGAAGGTCCCAGCTTCGTGGTATGCACCGGGGAAAGATCGGGCTATGGTGTACCGAATATGCCCACGGATAGAATCGTGAGACCTGGTGACATGTGCGTCTTGGATATAAATGGCGTCAGCTTCCAGGGCTATCGCACGTGCTTCTACCGCACCTACTGCGTAGGAGACAAGCCGACCGAATTCCAGAAGGAAGTTTATCATGTTGCCTACGAGGCGTTGATGGCCCTAACGGAGTCGATGAAGCCCGGGATCACCACTGCGGACGTACAGCAGAACTGGCTGAAAAAAGGAGATGCGCCGGGCCTGTGGGGGCGCATACCAAAGTGGCCTGAGCCGGGCCGGTATTTCTACGGTACGACGGCCCACGTGATCGGCCTCCGTTCGGGCGATCCGGGACCAACCGTTGCCGGGGCCAGTGGTATTTTTATGGGTGATTTCCCTGGTGAAAAAATCGAGAAGAATATGACCTTTGCTGTCGAAGCGGCCTGCTTTACGTGGCTTGGAGACAGGTGGGCCAAGGATGGCGTGAAGATTGAGCACTGTGGCGTGATCACCGACGAGGGCTATGAAGTCTTCTACCGGTTCCCGACAAAAGACTTGATTGCCTGTGGACTGCCTGGCGTCTACTAATAAGATAGCCGGAACCGGCATTTGCGCATTAGATGATTCGTTTTGATACCAAAAACATGATTTTAAGAGGGGAAAAGGATCGTTTTCTTAGCGTATTTAGTGTAATAACAATTATATAACTTAGCCTGACCCGAATTCACGAATTCAACATTTCATTTGCGAAATTGATCATAGTTTAAACAATCAGAAGGGGTTAACTTTGGCAACTAAAAATAATAACGGAGCAAATCTGGGATTTGAAAATCAACTATGGGCTGTTGCGGATAAAATGCGCGGGCATATGGATGCATCCGAATACAAGCATGTTGTCCTGGGCCTTATCTTCTTGAAATATATATCAGATGCTTTCCAAGCCAAATACAATGATCTGGAAGCAACAAGGGAAAGCGAGTACACCGATCCTGAAGACCGCGATGAATATGCGGCTGCCAATATCTTTTGGGTTCCAAAAGAAGCCCGCTGGGAAAAGCTCCTTGCCGGGGCCAAGCAACCAGATATCGGGAAGCTCATTGATGATGCCATGGTCGCAATCGAAAAGGAGAACCCAACTCTTAAAGGGGTATTGCCTAAGGATTACGCCCGCCCCTCGCTTGACAAGCACCGTCTTGGGGAACTGCTCGATATCGTCGGTAAGATCGGTCTTGGTGATAAAGCAGCCCAATCCAAGGACATCCTTGGCCGTTTTGCAGCGGCGGAAGGCAAAGGCGGCGGTGAGTTCTATACCCCTCAGTGTGTCGTCGAACTCCTGGTCCGGATGATCGAACCCTATAAGGGTAGAGTGTATGACCCCTGTTGCGGTTCAGGGGGCATGTTTGTTCAGAGCAGGCGGTTCGCAGAAGAACATAACGGAAGGCTTGGAGATATAGCCGTTTATGGTCAGGAATCCAATCCCACGACCTGGAGGCTGGCCATGATGAACCTGGCCATCCGGGGGATCGATGCCAATCTGGGCGGCCGGAATGCCGATAGTTTTCACAACGACCTTCACAAGGATCTGAGGGCCGATTTTCTCCTCGCCAATCCCCCTTTTAATATGAGTGACTGGGGCGGGCAGAGACTCAAAAAGGACGCCCGCTGGAAATATGGAACCCCGCCTGTAAACAATGCCAACTACGCATGGATTCAGCATTTTATCCATCACCTTGCGCCGAACGGGGTTGCCGGGTTTGTCATGGCAAATGGCTCTATGTCCACAAATACCGCAAGTGAGGGCGAGATACGAAAAGGCATTATTGAGGCGGATATTGTGGATTGCATGATCGCCCTCCCGGGCCAGCTTTTCTACACCACTCAGATTCCCGTTTGCCTTTGGTTTGTGGCCAGGAACAAGAGAAACGGGAAATTCCGCGACCGCCGGGGAGAAACCTTATTCATTGACGCCCGCAAGATGGGCATGCTGATCGACCGCATTCACCGTGACCTATCGGATAAAGAGATCGACAAAATCGCCGGGACCTACCATGCATGGCGAGGTGAAAAAGAAGCAGGCAAATATGAGGACGTTCCGGGTCTTTGTAAAAATGCCACCATTGAAACAATCAAGGAGCATGGATATGTGCTCACTCCGGGCCGTTACGTGGGAGCAGCAGCGGTGGAAGACGACCTGCCTGCGCCGCGGCCAGGTGTGTTCTATGTCTATGTCATCGCATGTGAAGGAGGGAGTTTCTACATCGGCCATACTGACAATATACCCCGGCGATGGCAAGAACATGTGACCGGCAATGCTGCTGATTGGACCAAAAAACACAAGCCCCGGTATATCCCGCACTATGAAGAATTTAACAGCCGTGAAGAAGCAGTCACTCGTGAAAAGGAATTGAAAACAACTTCGGGCCGCAGATGGATCAAAGAAGCCATTGCCGGTGGCCGGGCGCGGCAGGCAGGCGGCATTCCCTTTGAAGAAAAGATGTCTGAGCTTTCCGCTAAGCTGTATAAGCAGTTTGCCGAAGCCGATCAGCTCGAAGCCACCATCAGGAAGAATTTGGAGGTTTTAGGCTATGGCAAATAAGCTCATAAGGCTCGACTTTACCACCCTGGTTACCGCAATTCGGCAGACCCATGAATACATGGCTGCTCAGTTAGGGCGGGCCATCAATATCAGCTTGACGTTGAGGAATTGGGTGATTGGGTTCTATATCCGGGAATATGAACAAAATGGAGCGGATCGGGCGGAGTATGGGATCCAAGTTCTCGAACATTTGGGCAGAGAGTTACAGAAATCTCTCGACAGGTGTTATACTGCCAGATACCTGCGTCTTTGCCGTCAGTTATATACAACCTACCCCCAGATTCGGAAATCACTGATTTCCGAATTCGGACGGCCGGGAAAAGGGAAATCGGCGATTTCCGAATTGCCAATGCTTCCGGCAGCCAACGATTCTCACATTGTGGGGACACTGTCCGCACAATTGCTTGTTCCGGGCGACAAACTTGTCGAGAGACTATCTTTTACGCACTTCGTAGAATTAATAAAGCTCGTAGACCCTCTGATGCGGGTCTTCTACGAAATCGAGTGTATCCGGGGCAACTGGTCGGTCAGAGAACTCAAACGGCAGATCGCCAGCCTGTATTATGAGCGTTCAGGGCTTTCAAAAAACAAGAAGAAACTGGCGGAATTGGTCAAGTCAGGAGCCGAACCTGCCGAACCCGAACTTACTGTCCACGATCCATATATCTTTGAATTCCTCGGCTTGAAGCCTCAGGAGGTCATGAGTGAGTCTGCCCTGGAAGATCAACTGCTCGACAAATTGCAGAATTTCCTGCTGGAGATGGGGCATGGCTTCTGTTTCGAGGCCCGCCAGAAGCGTATCCTGATCGGAAATACTCATAACTTTGTCGATCTGGTCTTTTATCATCGCACCCTTAAATGCCATGTGCTGGTAGAACTGAAGGTCGATGAATTCAGTCATGAACATATCGGTCAACTCAATACTTATGTAAGCTGGTATAAAAAGAACGAGATGATCGAAGGTGACAACCCGCCCGTGGGTATCTTGTTATGTACCAGGAAAGATCAGCCTTTGGTGGAGTATGCCCTGGCCGGCATGGACAACCAGCTCTTTGTCTCCAAATACCAGCTCGAACTGCCTAAGAAAGAGGATATAGAGCGGTTTCTGGCAGAGCAGATTAAGGAGGTGGGGCGTGGGGAGTGAGTGGAAATCATACAAGCTTTCAGATGTGATTAACATTATTGGCGGAGGGACCCCAAAAAGGAGTGTCTCAGAATATTGGGGTGGAGATATACCTTGGCTTTCTGTAAAGGATTTTAATGATAATCAACGACATGTATTTGTAGCAGAAGAAAAAATTACTGAAGAAGGTCTCAATCATAGCAGCACTAAAATGCTATATTCTGGTCAGTTAATAATTTCTGCAAGGGGCACGGTAGGTGCACTTGCACAAATTATCACACCAATGGCTTTTAATCAGTCATGTTATGGAATCGATGCTAAACCGGAGTATGCAATAAATGATTTTCTCTATTACTTGATGAAATTCACAATAAGTAATTTGCAACAAATAACGCACGGAGCTGTTTTCGATACGATCACAATGGAAACCTTCGATCAAGTGTATGTAAAAATTCCTTCGCTTCCCGAACAAAGAGCCATTGCCCATATCCTTGGCTCGCTTGACGACAAGATCGAGTTGAACCGACAAATGAACGAAACTCTGGAAGTAATGGCCAGGGCCGGGACGCTGCTGTCCAAAATAATTCTGGATTTCGGATTCTGCCGTTGAGTTTTCAATAAGTTATGGGTTTAAAATAAACTAACCTCTACCAATTTAATATGGTCCTTCACAGTTTTTCGTGGGTGAATCTATATATTGTAGGCAATTTGCCT
>CAYRFN010000073.1:0-18519 GCA_964423495.1 uncultured Desulfobacteraceae bacterium | reverse complement strand
CACACCTATGTCCTTGATGTTACACAACTATTTTTTTATAACTGTCAAAGATCAGTCATGGCCAAAGGCCGTGGTTAACTTTAAAAATTAGAATTCTGATATGAAAAGGAGGGGAAAACATGGAAGGAAGAACATGGGAAAGAATGTGGCCACCGGAACTTCCCTATGACCATGGGGCGATGACCCTGGAAAAGGCGCTTGTCATGATTGAGGGCGCGAAAAAAAAATCGACTGAACTGGGATTTAGCATGACCATAGCCGTCTGTGATGCGTCCGGCAATCAGGTTGCCTTACAAAAGATGGATGATGCCGTGCTCTTGAGCCTGGAGATTGCCGTCAACAAGGCTCGAACTGCCGTATTTGGCAAGATTCCTACCTTAAAATGGGGAGGCTTTTTCAAAGGGACTGATGCCGAACTCTCACCCCTCTGGTTTCATAGTGAATGGATAACGTTCATGGGCGGATTTCCAGTCATCCTTAATAATAAAATTATCGGCGGATTTGGTTGTTCTGGAGCAACTTGGGAGGATGGAATTATCGCTCTGGCTGGGCTGAAAGCCCTGGGTGCCGATATATCGGGCGTTGAGTCATGTCTCGAGGATTTTGGTGTCCCCAGGGAAAAGTGGTAAAGGTCGTCTTATTAAAAAAGGAGAGGAATAAGCCATGCCGATTGGAGATATTATGAGTGATGGGGGACCTCACATTTTTACTTTTAAAGGGGCTAAATAGCTGATTAAACAAAATCATTATCATTTTCCATAAAAGTGTAAATGTGAAGAACATTCCATATGCCTTTTAAAAAGCCCCCATCAGGAAAATGTTGTAAAAATCGAGAGTCACGATGATTACGATATTTTTCAATATAATGAGTTCTTCTTTCAGATGTTGTTTCGTACCGGACATTATTGCACAATAAAGACAACCCTCAGGTCGCCGTCAACCTTCACCCTGTTGCCGGTCTTGATCTTCCTCGTTGCCTCTTGGCATCCGGTAACGGCCGGAATGCCATATTCTCGTGCCTGGATTACAGCGTGAGACAAGGCGCCGCCGCCGTCCGTCACGATACCCTTGATCAATTCAAACGCCGGAGTCCATTGTGCACTTGTGCCCGGTGCCACCAAGATCTCTCCGGGCTGAAGCTCTCCCAGTTCGTTCTCGGTCATGATGACGCGGGCCACTCCCTCCGCGATTCCGGGCGCTGAGGCGCCCCCGTAAAGATCGGCCTTGAGCTCCTCCCTGACATGTGGAACAGCAGAAGCGGCGGTGATAACAGGATCTTTTCTCGCCATTTCTCCCATGAATTCGGGGTTCCCATAAAATATTTCAGGATTGACCTTGAGATATCCTTCCCATTCCTTCTTGCGTGCCTGGACATAACGCTGGAGCTTAACCCGATCCATGGGAATCAGGGCTTTGTTTATCTCACCAACGTTCAAGAAGTAGATATCCTCCGGATCATCTATGGCGCCGGCATCTGCAAAGCGGCGCCCGATTTCCCTGGTGACCCATCGGCCCAGCGCGGCAGTGTAAAGGTCGCAATAGTAGCTGTGGTCCTCGCTCCAATACCCAGCCATCTGCGCTGCTTTCATCAAAGACTCGAACCAGTCCCTCTGGTCTACCGGAACCTTGGCGAGGATCTCCTTTTCGGCCTCTTTCCTCTCCTTTTCGGCCTGTTCCTTCTTTACTTCAATGGTCGAGGCTCCTCCGGTCGATATCGCCATCTTGACAGGTATTATACCCAAGCTTGGTTTCTCGATCCAGCTCGGCGTTGACCAATCGAACATACGCACGCATCGCCATCCAAAGACCTTAAGGAACTCCATGTATTCCGCGATCCACTTCTTCCCGGAATCGCTTTGCTCAAGATTCGACATCAGTTCATCGCCATCAGCAGTACCTGAGAAAACCTCCTCAAGCCCCAGATCCATGGCGAGTTTCCCAAGCCTCCAGATCTCTCTGTTGAATTTAAACGCCATGCTGTCAAAGCCGGCCATCACCTTGGAAAATAGGGGATCTCCATGGTCGATTCCAAGCAACTCGCGGCACATCTTCTCGAACAAACCGAAGATGTAGTACACCGGTACGAAGAAGTCCATGTGCACATCCCATTGCTTTGTATTTACCCGCAGATAGTCCTCAAAGAGCTCTAATAGGTCGATGTTGCTCAGGTTAGCAATAGAATCATACGTCTCCAGCCCATATTTCTTCTTAAGATCTTCATAGGACTTTAACAAGTCAGTCTTGCTATCATCCCACAGCCTGGAGCAATCCTCAATGTATGGTTTTATTTTTTCCCTGAATATAGGCTCCCGCTCCTTCGCTTCCTCGTCCGACGTTAAGTACACGCTCGGATAAGGATATCCGTCCTTCAATCTAATATCCCAACCTTTGCTTGTAGGTACAGAAAGCCGCTCGTAGGCCCGCTGTATGGAGCGGTAACCGGGCCACAACCAGGAATGTAATATATATAGCGGCTTCCACGGTGGTGCGCCGTGTGCGACATCGCAGAACCATACGCCATAGTTCTTTAGATCGTTTTCCTCATCAAACTCAAACTGGGTGATTCCGTATACAGCAGTCATATTACCCTCCTTGCCATCATTTTATTATTTCCTTTGTGGTCTGTATTAGTGACATCGTGAGTCGACCTATGCAGCCTGATTTATCATCTCAACTGCCGGAGATACCACGCATCATCAAATCAATTATCCGGTCGGTTGGGCTTTTCTTTTGTACATCTGTAGTTATCGGGCGCGTTTGCAGAAGCAAGATGCTCTCAGGAAAGTCAAGACTTGAATCGACAGCCCATTCAATATCCTGGGGTACACCAAAATGGTCTTCAACCAGCCTGCCGAGCCTGGCTAGCTCCAAGACCTCCTCGTCGTTGAGGCTCGAAATATTTTGTTTTTCTTCAGGAACTGTCTGCGCTGCGACCTGACCGGTGTTTGGGTCGACCACATACCAAACCGTCTTCGGCGAAATGGTTCGAGTCAGGATTTCGGAGGTCGCTTTGTCCACCAAAAAGGAGTCTGGTGTCACTTCACCAGCCACAACCGACTCTCCAAATCCCCAGTTGCTCTCGATGTAAAACTTTGAGCTGTCGCCATCCGCCGGGTTGACGGTAAACATCACGCCGGCCCCTTTTGCATCCACCATCTTGAGCACAGCCACGCCGATCGGGTCATATGCTAAAGGCAGCCCCTGGCGCGCGCGTGCAATTAGAGATCGAGTGTTGAATGTACTGGCCCAGACCTTGATGACGTTGCGAATCACTTCTGATGCGCCGCTGATGTGAAGATAGGATTCATATTGGCCCGGGTGGCTCGCCGGTCCGGCTGATCGAGTGGCGACCGGAACCGCCTCAACACCTGTCGCTTCGCACAGTGCCTCGTAATGCTCGCGAATAGCCAGTACGATATCTGAAGGTGGCTCAGTCTCTTCGACCATCTGGCGTATGGTCGAAGAGACTTCCTCATATCGCGGTATGTTGGCCGCATTGTTCGGGTCTAGTTCATAAGAGCTCAAGAAGTCCTCTACCCTGGTAATCAAACCAGTCTCCTTCATGAATCGTGTATAGCCGTCCAAAGCAATCGCATATCCAGGAGGAACACGAAAACCAGCATATGTGAGCTCACCCAGGTTTGCGCACTTCTTGCCTACCTTCTCGCTATCCTCCTTCCGAAGCCGATCGAAGCCATAAATAAAATTAGCCATGCTCACTCCTCCCCCGAAAAAACCGTCACTTGGTCCCATCCGGATTGAATCCCTGCCTTGGTTTCAGTCCAACCCGTTCCCTGAATTCGGCGGGAGTCATCACTTCGCGTCCAAGCATTTTGGCCGTCTCGATTGCCCAGCGGACCTCTTCGGCGTTGTTCTTGCAAGGGTCATCCTTGTGGGGATACTGAAACACGGTATCCTCCATGCCCACCCTGACGTGCAAACCCATTAGCATCGCGAGAGTGACGATATATCTCGACGCGCGGCCACCCGCGCACACGGTGATGAAGGCCCCTCGATCTATCTCGCGTATTCTCGCGACGGCGTTGAGAAGGCCTTCGCACATGGCTATCGGATTCGGAAGGTACTCAAAATGCCATCTGGGGCCCTTGCAGGGCAATCCGAAGAGAAGAATCCACAGA
Organism: uncultured Desulfobacteraceae bacterium; assembly: GCA_964423495.1. Classification (GTDB taxonomy): domain Bacteria; phylum Desulfobacterota; class DSM-4660; order Desulfatiglandales; family Desulfatiglandaceae; genus CAYRFN01. The sequence continues at coordinate 14,380 of CAYRFN010000073.1, read as the reverse complement.
TTCGGGTTTGGCATGAGCCCGTTCCTGATCAGATAGCGTTCCGCGAGTTCAATCTCGCTGTTCACGTGGATTGTTATTTCCGCCTTGACATTGTTCTCCTTGAGAATTGAAATAGTGGTCTTCTGCCATAGCGCCGAAGCCCTTGGATGGGTGTAGGTCAGTTCGCAGAGACCGTTTACAACGGGCAGCATCTGTTGTTGAAGGTCGCCGCGTAGGCAGTTTATGTGGGTGCAAAGCTTTTCCCACCCGTATTTTTCCACAAGGGGTTTTACCACATATGTGTAGGAATCACCCGGGAGCATCTCCTTTCCATCCCTTGTTTTACAAGAATAGAGATCATGATCAAAGTGGACTACAGTAGGTCCCACATCGAGATCCAGCACCTCTTCAGCGGCATCTCGAATGTTGTCCAGGTTACCCCCGGGGTGAGTGGGGTTCTGCTCGGGAGTAATACGCGCTCCCCCGCCGGAGAGAGCGCATTGAATAGACACTTTTTCAGAAATATCCCACTTAGGCAGGACTTCCTGCATCGGCCAGTAGGCCACTTCCTCTGGAGTGAAATTGTACATGCCAACATCGGGAAATGACGCCCAATCGTATTCTTTTGCCATCTGTTCCTCCTTTATGCTATTGGTTTATTAATTTACCAATTACAAAAAAACTTATCCAAAAAGCAAACCTGTTTCTCTTATAAAACTGTCGACTTCCTTCCTTTCACCAAGAAGGATAGATCTTCTTAGAACAGACTTTACCTGCCAGTTATTTAGAAGACATTTCTTCTATTTTATAAAAGAACTACTACATGAGATCCCAATGCTGATATAGTCCGCTGGCGTGGGGTTTAGCCGGGCGGCTGAACGGACTGAATCGCCCCTGTACCCTGCGCACCTTCACGTCATCCTCGAGAATGCGCCGGAAGGCCGCCGCCGGATCGTCCACATCGAACTCATAGATGTTCAGAACGGTAGCATCATCCTCTGCTGGTTTGGGGTTCAAAGTTCGGAATCTCTCACACTGGACCAGGCCCGGAACTTCCAATAAGTCGTGCGCATGCGTATACACCCACCAGTCGTCATGCTCCACCTTTTTCGAAGGGTCAATGCCGCCGAATACCAACAGTATCGTCTCCGGCATCCCATCAGGGAGCTTTGTCTCAGGCCTGGCAGGCGGCTGAACGGTCCTACGGTAGGCTAAGAAATCCCACACGGTTATCTCGTAGCTATCCATGCAGTCCATCATCTTCCCTTCGGTTGCTCTTTTCTTGTCGTCTTCTTTGACCCTTTGCATCACATCCCAGGGATCCTCCGAGTTGATTCTGTAAATGGTCAGATACCTTGCCGGACTTCCCTTTGGGGCCATAAACCTGGCACCTAACTCACCAAAATCGACCTGTATATCCAGATAACGATAAATATCCACGATTCCAGGAGTATTCCTGCGCTCAGAAATGTGAGTTTTATCATACCAGCGGTTGAATTCCCTTATGCGATTTGCATCAGTACAACTTAGCACTTCTATAGCTATTGTTTTGGTCGGAAACAGTTCGCTCACTTAAACACTCCTTATCAGATTGTCTGTTGAATATTAATTGTTAGAAGCATCAAATATAAAACAGCGGTGGGACAGAAACCCACCGCCTAACCCTACTATTCCTTCCGTGGCCATGCCGGCTTTGGGAAAATGGGCTCCGCCGTAGCCCTATCCCGAGGCCATATGATCTCATAAATCCCATTCTGCCATTGTTGCACCATTCCCGGGAGATCAACGTTGAATCGATTCTGAAACCTTGCCGGACCAATGATCGTCTCAAATTTCTCGGTATTCAGAACTTTTCTTATCTTTTCCCTGTCCAGACTCCCGGCCTTCTCAATAGCCTGTTCCAAAATTTCGAGGTTCGCATAGGTAATGGGCCCTCCCCAGTGATCCGGCGGCATTTTCCACTTCTTTAAATAGTCATCGGAATATTCTTTTGCCCCTGCGAAAGGCACCTTGCGATTCCAGGCCCCGGGTCCCATTATCCCATCAGTTGCCTTGCCGAATTGTTTATTGAAAAAGGGAAGGGCTGCAACGACACCCATGGACAGCACACGGGGACTAAACCCGATCCCCATTGACTGGCCGGTGATCATCATGCCATCCGGAGGATAAGCATGGGCCACCACCGCATCCACTCCCTTGGCCTTCAAGCCCTTTAGAACTTGGGTAAGGTCTTTGGTTCCCAATGAATAACTCTTTTTTTCCACCAGCTCAAACCCTTCTTTAGGAAGTAGGGGGATGATAGCAGCTGATTGCTCGATCCCGAACAGGTCCCCCACATAAAGCACCGCTACTTTTTTCAACTCCCCTTTTTCTCTGAGATATTTGAATAGGTCTACCAAAGCAATATTATACGAATCGGGTTGTTGGCCATTTACAAACATGTAAGGTGCGTCTATCTCTTTGAGCTTCATGGAGGTCAAAGTGCTGGTGATAATGGGGTACTTGTACTTATTGGCGATAGGGAAAACGGCAAAGTTCATGGCGGAACCCCAGGGAGTCAGAAGCAGATCCACCTTGTCGGTGGTCATCAGCTTTTCATATAGGCGCACGGCCGTCTCTATATCGCTGCGGTCATCGTAACCCACCAATTTTAGGGGAAGCTTTCGCCCCAGATCTTTAACGAATAATCCTCCCTCGGCATTAAGTTTTTCCGCCCACAGCTCATAGTTGTTTCTATGCATCGACATAGAGCCCATGGAGTAAGGCCCCGAATAGGACGCGGTGAACCCAAGAGTGATCTCCTTTTTCTGGGCCAGCACATTGCCGGGCAATGCCAAAGCAACCAATACACCTATGGCTGTTACCATTAAAATTAATCTTCCTGTGATCCTTTTTTCCATGTCTCTCTCCTCCCTTCTTAAGGTTAATGTACTAAATACACTTATTGTACCCGGTTGTTCTCAAAAGTCTACTCCTTTCATTTTTCATGACGTTCCTGCAACCTATAATACATATCCTTTTTAGGCACCCGGCCCCCTATCATCTTCGGCATTCTTCAAACCGCGGTGGAGAACTTATGTTGCGCTCAGAGGTTTAACCGGAGAATGATGGGCCATTTTTTCTATAAGACTCATTAAGCCATCAGGGACAAAAAGAACAACATTAATAAGAATAATGCCTAACATGATCATATAATAATAGGGAATCCTGATCAGTAAGATCTCTGATAACACGCCCAGGAACACCGCTCCCAAAATAGGACCATACAGATTGCCCACTCCCCCGATCAGGGCCATCATGATGGGTTGAAAAGAGATAAGGGGATTGAATGCGATATAGGGGTCCAGATATGTCCACCTGGGCGTTATAGCGGCTCCCACTGCCCCTATGAGGGCCGCACTCAGCGCAAAAGCAGTCACCTTGAAGAAGGTGGTATCCACTCCGAGTGTCTCTGCCTTCTCCTCGTCCTGCCCGATACTCTGAAGTGCCAGGCCGAATCTGGAGACTTTGACGAGGTATGCAGTAAGGAAAACGATAGCGGCTATACCCAGAATGGCGTAATAAATCATTTCCTTCTCCACCGGCATCATGATCCTACCCCTGGTGCCCGTTATTTTCATCTCCCACCAGAGGAAAATTTGTCCCATAAGTTCGCCCAGCCCAAAGGTCAAAATGGCAAAGTAGGGCCCCTTTAATCTCAAAGTGATAAGACCCATAGGGATGGCGATGACGAAATTAACCAGGGCGGCAATCACTATGACGATGGGTAAGGGCATTTTGGAACTAAGAATGGCGGCTGTATATGCGCCAATCCCGAAGAAGGCTGCTGTACCTATGGAAATATATCTGGTATAAGCTGAAAATATACTCCAGCTTTGAGTAAGGGCTATGTACATCAAAATGGCAATAAGGAGGGATGTGGCATAGACGGAAGCATAGAAAGGAAAGAGGATCAAGACGACTGCAATGATGGTCCATATGAATAAAGAGCGCATTTATCTACCCAGGATTCCTCTCGGTCTTACGAGAAGGATTACAATGAATGTGGAATAGCTTATCAACATCTTCAGATCGGGAGAGGTTAAATAGGATCCTACGCTTTCCACAATGCCTATGATGAGGCCTCCTATTAAACTTCCCAGGATGTTTCCCAATCCTCCCAGGATGATGACTATCAGACCCTCCACCGTATAAGGAAGGCCCATGGAAGGTGAAATTTCGAATATCATACTCAGGAGCGAACCTGTTATTCCAGCCATAGCAACCCCTACACCAAAGCATATGCTGTGAACATTAAAGATCCTTACACCAATAAGCTGGGAACCGATCTTATCCTGCATCACCGCCCTCACCACCTTTCCCGCCAAGCTGAAGCGCAGGAAGAGGTAGAACCCCAAACTGAAGATAATGGCTATGGAGAAGGCGACTAATCGATTGGCGGGGAAAATTCCTCCTAAGAAATTTATGGGATGGTTTAAGTATGAGTAACCTCTTAAATCGGCGGTCCAGATAATGAGGGCCATGTTTTGGATGATGAACAAAAGACCGAAGGATATGAGAAGGGAGTTCATTTCCAAGACCTCTAAAGAAATTGAGCCCTGAATCAGACGCCGAAATGAGAGTTTGTGGATCGAAAGGCCGACCAAGAACAGAGCGGGACCGCTGATGAGTAAGGATATTATAGGATTAAGACCAAGCCAGGCGTAAAGGGTGTAGGTTAGATAGGCCCCGAGCATGAGCAGTTCGCCATGACCGATATTTAGGACACGCATGAGGCCGTATTGAAGGTTTAGGCCGATGGCGATCAGGGCATAAATGCCGCCCATGATCAGGCCGCTCACAATGACGTCAAAAATAAGGCCGAATTCCATATCGCCTCGAATAGTCTCATACGTTATCGTTCACATCCCCAAATAGGCCTTTTTAACCTGCTCGTTCTCTAAAAGCCTCATCCCCTCATCCTCCAGGACAATCCTGCCATTTTCCAATACATATCCTTTATGTGCCAGAGCCAGCGCCTGCCGCACGTTTTGTTCAACCAGCAGTAAAGTCACGCCCTCCCTATTAACCGTTTCCACGACCTCGAAGAGGTTGTTCACCATAAGGGGGGCCAATCCTAAGGAGGGCTCATCCAGAATCAGGAATATGGGCCTTGACATTAAGGCCCTGGCAATAGCAAGCATCTGTTGCTCTCCGCCCGATAAGGTACGGGCCAACTGCTTTCTCCGCGCTTTTAGAAGGGGGAAGATGCTTATAACTTTTTTGAGCGTTTCTTCTCTCTTCCCTCTGGATCGACGGACATAGGCGCCTAACTCCAGGTTTTCTCTGATTGTCATATCAGGGAAGAGGTGCCTCTCCTCAGGCACTTGGCTCAATCCCAGTTCCAGGATCTCCGGAGGGGTCATCCGGTCTATTCTTTTCCCCAGAAATTCCACCGAGCCGGATGAGGCGTGGATCAAGCCGGAGACCGCGTGCATTAATGTGGTCTTTCCCGCTCCGTTTGGCCCTACCATCGCTACAATCTGTCCCTCATCAACATAAAGGGAGGCGTCCCAAAGGGCATGAAAATCGTCATAGAAAATGTTTATCTCTGTTAACTCAAGCATGGGCTCCTAAGTTCTTCTCCCGAGATATGCATCCAGGACCCTTTCATCATTAGCAATCTCTTCCGGTCTCCCATCCGCAATCTTCACGCCGTGGTTGAGAACGATGAGCCTATCCACGACAGCCATGACGGCCTTCATGATATGCTCAATCCAAAATACCGTCACACCCAGTTCATCCCTTATCCTCCTTACCATCTCCATCGTCCAGAGGATCTCCGTCGGATTGAGCCCGGCTGCTATTTCGTCCAAAAGAAGGATCTTCGGTCCTGTAGCCAAAGCCACAGCTATCTCCACCAACTTCTTCTTTGTGGGCGATATATATTTGGCCTGAATTCCGGAAATATCCGCGATTTCCAGAAATTCCAGTATGTCTGAAACGGACCGGTCAGGGGTTCCTCCACCAAAGGTCTGGCTCACCATCATGTTTTGGAGTACCGTCATTTCCATGAAGGGCCTCGGCGTCTGATAGGTCCTGCTGATTCCCATTCGACAAAACCTGTGAGGTTTAAGGCCCGTGATATTCTTTCCATTGAATTTAATCCCTCCGGAGTCAGGCTTGTAGACACCACTTGCGATGTGAAAGAGAGTTGTCTTACCAGCACCATTGGGACCGATAAGCCCAACGATCTCCCTTTCTGCGATGAGAAAATCCACGTTTGAGAGGGCCGAGAGCCCACCAAAACGCTTTGTAATCGAAATCCCCTCGAACATCTGAACCTCTACATCCCCATTGGAATAAAATAGATCGGTTCCGGCATTCAGCTGTCTCGAAACCGAATCACCGGACTTATTTGCTTTAGACGAAGCTAAAACGGGGCCTTGATGTCAAGAATCGGGGTCTCACTGGGCATTGAAGTCAATGACCTATGAGAGGTTTTTTAAAAAAATATTTGCCTTTGACTGGCAGTGCTTTGCAAGATCCGGCTCTATCAGTGTATACTCAAGATTCAAAGACGATTTTGGATATCTCTTTCATTGGGATCGTTAATTCCCCGAGAGCCATTTCGCCCGTACATACCATATTCCCTTCGATCTTCACCGTCAGTTGTTTTTGGTCCTTCATGTTCAATATTGCTGCGCACAGGGAACCCTTCTCAGTGAGCTCAATGGATGCAACCCTCGTGGGATCGATGCGAACCTCTGATTTTCCAAGCTTTGCGGTAAGATAATACTCACCACCAAAACGGATGTCCCTAATCCGGGTTGTTGTTCCTCCGGAATCTGTAATCTCCCCATGAATAGCAGTCGGCCCATTCATTTTCGATTTTCTCTCTTCAGGCTCCATGATTCCATGTTTGATGATGTCCAGGTACGGCTCTATGGCCCTTTCGAACGTGAGTCGGGAGTCGAGCATCAAGCTGTAGCCGACCGTCTCAAAGACCGACAGGAGCAAATAGGCGGCAACGTTAACGTTTATGCCTCGAATACTGGTCGATTCAATGCCTTTTTGCAGGTCTTTGACCATGGGGCTTACAAGTTTACGGAGGTAGCCCCTCGTCATGATGATATACTTTGCATCATCTGTTCTCAAAGCGCGGCGCAATATAATCAAGATGCCGCTTAATTGCGGAAACGCTTTATGAAACGCCTCCGCCCTTTGATAGAGGATTTTGTCAGTACTCTTTTCGTCGGTAAGGGCAGGCCATAAATCCTTAGATTGAATATGGATGGCCACAGTGTCCATGCACGCATAAAACAATTCCAATTTGTCCTTGAAATATAGATAGAATGTCCCCTTTCCAATGTGGATACTATCGGTTATGTCGCTTATTCGGGTTCTTGTAAAACCTTTCGTTGCATATAGTTCTATGGCCTTTTCTATAATCAAAGCCCTTTTTTCCCTGGTCTTGCGAGCCCTTAGGGTCTCATTTTTTCTCGTCGGATTTTGATTTCGAACCGTGATTTTAAATTTTCCCACATTCGAATCCCGCAAGGTCCGATCGCTTCCCATGTTTTTCCCTGCCGTGATTTTGGAGAGGCATCGAATTATTTTCAGTTCCCCGAATTGTTTTTATGGTGGTGCATTGGGTAATAAAACTGACTATTGAGTCATTAATTTAAATGCCTCCCACTTTTTTAATGGATTGTCAAGGGAAATTGTGCAGTGCCAGGAACAGCCCGCGCTTTCGATTCCTCTATAGAAAATCTGGCCCAATACATAATTCGGGCATCATTTTCTTAGGATACAGATATAATCAAGAAGATGCTTAAACACCTCGGCCTCAGGGAAAGAGCAGCCTGGCCACCACCTAAGCCATACTTTTAAAAACACCGGAATTTCATATTGACACATGATCTTCAATATTCTTTTCCAGATTCAAAAAGCTATCTTTTTGTATTAGCGACGGGTCAGCCCGCCATCTACGGCTATTGTCTGGCCTGTTACAAATGCAGCATCATCAGAGGCAAAGAAAAGCAGAGCTCCAACCAAATCCTCTGGTTCTTCGCGACGCTTGATGACCTGCATCGCGACGACATGTTCAAAGGCATAACTCAAAGGGCCCTTTAGCGCAGTCTCAGTAGCAACAAGACCGGGCGCGATCGCATTAACCGTGATTCCGAACTCTCCAAGTTCCGTTGCGAGAGATCGGGTAAAACCGATAACACCTGCCTTGGAGGTGACATAATGGTTAAAACCGGGTGTTCCCGTGAAGACTGATGCAGTAGAAATGTTAATGATCCTGCCGGATTTTTGCTCTATCATGTAGGGTAACACGGCCTTTGTGGAGAGAAAAGTGCCGTCCAAATTTACGGCCAGAACTTCTTTCCACTCTTTGAGGCTCATTTCTTTGAAGGGGACAACCGGGTAGATGCCGGCATTGTTTACCAAAATATCAATTCTACCAAACTTTTCGAAAGCTGCTGCCGCCATCTTTTGGGTGGATTTCTCTTCGGTCACATTAACATTTAAAACAAGTGCTTCACTGCCCAGATTATTAACCGTTTTGGCAGTTTCACTACCGTCAAGGGTGTCTGCAATAACCACCGACGCGCCTTCCTTCGCAAGCGCGCTGCAATAGGCCCTGCCGATGCCACTTGCACCACCAGTAACTATTGCTATCTTACCGTCAAGTCTTTTCATTTTAAACCTCCTTATTAAAAGACATTAAAATGCTGGAGGGGCCTCTCCTCATGCATAAAAAAATGCATTGTCTCTGCTTCCCTAAACCTTTTCAATTTGGACAAGTCAGGTATTATAGGGGAAAGCCCCTCCTGGTGAATGTTCATCCCTGGTCAATACATTGCTGCAGCCCCCTATAGTCGTCCCAGGATCCCAGCCCCAAAGGATGATCATCCGGGAATTAAGCAAATCGTCTCTTGTTCTGCTTGTAGCTATCGTCCCATAGGTGACCATGGAGGCGAATTTACCCTCTCCCCGTTCGCCCGTCCTTCTCATCGGGAATATTAACCGACCTGGCGAATAGACCCTCTGCCGATAGGCCCGCCCCCTAAGACAGGCTCTCAATTGGGGCTCCTCACTATCATTGGTTTCGATCCTGACAATTACGCCGTCATTGACGTGGATTTTGAGCACGCAGGAGCCGCTACAATGGCTGTTAAATACGGTATTAATGATCTTTTCTTCTCCCACCAATCGTCTCCTCTTCGGTACCCAACGCCTTCGGTTCATTAGGCCGGTTTTTGATTTTTTTCTTTATCAGCGCCGGATTGCCATTTGATTATACATTTGTCGCTTTTACCTGTGTTTGATTAGGCCTTCTCGACCTGAACCAGAGTTGTATTGGTGGGAGTCGCGCCTCCAGGGGAGCCCTTATCCCTGGTCAGGACATTGGCAGATCCACCCCTGTCCACTCCTTGCTCGTCGGGATCGTACCAGGCACCCTGGGGCACATCGACCACACCGGGCATGATCCTCTCCGTTACCTTTGCAGGGAGTAGCATTACCCCCCTGTCGTTGAAGACTCTCACCATATGGCCATCTTTAATGCCACGGTCATCGGCATCATGCGAGTTCAGGAATACCCGTTGAGATTCGATTTCCCTAAGCCAGGGAATGTTGTCATACTGTGAGTGAGCGCGACGCCAAAAATGGGTGGTAATAAGCTGCAAAGGGTACTTTTGGGCCAGGGGATCATTTACCCCCTCCCAGGTCTCAATATATTTGGGAACGGGGGGGATGAGGGGGTCGTTCATATCGGCTAACTGCTGGGAGTAAATCTCTATCTTACCTGAGGGAGTGGGAAAAGGGTTGTTCTTAGGGTCCTTAATCTGCTGCTTGAAAGCCACATAGGGTGCTTCGCCTTTGACCTTGTAACACCCGGCCTGTTTGAAGGCCTCATAGTTACTGATATGAGGGCTCCCCCCGGCTATTTCCCTGAGCCACTGGTCCTCGGGCTTATCACTGTAGTGGGGGATTCCCATTTTGGCGGCAAGCGCAGTGCATATCTCCAGCTGGGATTTGGATTCGCCAATTGAATCGACGGCCTTAGCCATAAAGCCGTAAAAGTCTTCCATTAGCCTATCGCTTCTGATGTCGTTTCTCTCCAGACAGGTATTCACCGGCAATACAACATCGGCAAACTTTGCCGAAGCCGTCATAAACTGCTCAAAGACCACGATGAACTCCAGTGACTCTGACTTCAGGGCCTCAACGCTCTTATTGATATTCATATATTGATTCGGGTAATTGGTATTGACCATATAGAGCAGTTTGTAGTCGGCGGGATAACCCCCGGCCTTCCCTTTGAGGATAGCGTCGGCCATCTGGGTCACGTGTATCTGGCCTGCCCTTTGGAGGGAAAAGCGACCCCATTGAAGGGCATGCTTACGGTGCGGAGCCTTGGATTCAACCGGATTAGGCGGGATCGGCATGCCGAAGCCGAGTTTGGTTAAAGGGAATACCGCCATTACGCTGACTCCGGCACTTCCCCCGTGAATGCCGATGTTGCCGGTCATGGCCGCCAGGGTAGCGGCGGCACGGTGGTACTGCTCGCCGTATGCGGTTCGCCCCGGACCGATACCCGCCATCAAGGCTGAAGGCTTAGTGGTGGCATACTCCCTGGCCAAGTTCTCTATAGCCTTCGCCGGTACCCCGGTAATCATTTCTGCCCACTGGGGAGTCTTGGGTATTCCATCTTCAATGCCCGTCACGTAGTCCCTGAACTTGTCGAAACCAATGGTGTAAACATCCAGGAATTCCTTGTCGTACAAGTCCTCTTTAATGATCACATAGGCCATGGCAATTAACATGGCGGCATCAGTGCCAGGTTTGATAGGTATCCACTGGCTGGCATACTGTGCAGTGCTGTTGGTATATCTGGGGTCAACAGAAATGATTTTGATTCCTGCCTCCTTTGCCTTGATCAATTTAAAGGCCGTGTTGGTGAGTTGTATGGTATCTGTGGGGTTCCACCCCCACATGATAATCAAACGGGAATTGAGTAGATCGTCTCGCGCATTGCTCGTGGCCACGGTACCGAAGGTGGCTATCTGAGCAAAAACAGCCCCTTCATTGGACATGATACCCCACACCTCAGAACAGCCGCCTGCCATAAACAGAAGCCTCATATGCTGTCTGCCGCCGTGTAATTTGCCTTCATCACCACCTGACCGCTTGAAAAGAATTGAGGCAGGCCCGTATGTCTCTCTGACCCTTGTCAATTCCCTGGCAACAATGTCTAAGGCTTCATCCCAGGAGATCCGTTCAAACTTACCCTCACCCCTGGGGCCTACCCTCCTCATGGGGTGCTTCAGACGGTCGGGGGCATATACCCTCTGGCGATAGGCACGTCCCCTGGCACATGCTCGGTACTGGGGCTCTTCTCCATCGTCTGTTTCGATCCTGGTAATGATGTCGTCTTGGACATGTACTTTAAACAGGCAAGTACCACCACAGTGACTGCAGTGGGCAGCCATGATACATTTTCCTTTAACCTCCCGGCTATCCTTTTTGTTGATACCCATAGCCCTTTTTTTTGGCCTGTCACGCGTTAAGATGTGGAGCTTGATAACATCCATTGAGTGTATGATTTCCAAACCCCTTTCCCGCAAGGAAAGATTTGGGGGAAGGGCATTTAAGGAATTTCTTTAATGACCTGAGCGAAAGTCTAGAGTTTCGGTTTAAAGATAACAGATGGCCTGAGCATTTCATCATATGTGAACCCCACCGCTACCTTGCAACTCCCATACTGGGCATCCATTTCCTCTATGAAACCGGCATCCAGCGCTCTCGTGAGGCAGCTGTCTACACACACAGGCCTCCTACCCTCAGCCCACCTCTCTATACAAAGATCGCATTTTTGCATCTTGGCGTTCTCATCAGCCCCAAATTGCGGGGCATCATAAGGGCATGCCTCAAGACACATTTGACATTCGCTCCCTATGCAGGTCTCCCTGTCTACTACCACAATACCGTCCTGGTCCCTTTTGCTGATTGCATCCACCGGACAAGCTGATACGCAGGCTGGTTCCGCACAGTGATAGCAGGAAGTAGAAAGAAACGCCACAAACACATCAGGGAATTTGCCCCTTTCTATGGTATTGACCCTTCTCCAGCTCGCTGGCCCTGCTGGTACATCATGCCAGTCCTTGCAGGCCACCACACAGGTATAACAGCCGATACATCTGGTCTGATCAAAATAAAAAGCCAATTGCATTGAACCGCTCCTTAAACAAACCTCTCGAAGGTTTCAGAAATTTTCAAGGGATATTTTATTTGGAATCTACCAACGGTGGCATTCAGAGAAAGTATTCATTTTTTCATGTTTTTTGCCCTTCGGGAAAGCTGTGTATGGCCCATCTCCTCCCTTATCGAGGGGTCACAGCAGCTTATTCCGCTTTCATAGGGGCTTCACACGTGAAGTCTTGGATCTGCAGCATCCTCCCATTTTGCACCGTCAGAGTTAATCGAGGATATATACTACTCCCAAATCGCCGTCCACTTTGAGCCGTTGCCCCGTCTTAATCTTTTTAGTCGCCTCCATGGTCCCTACCACAGCAGGAATATCGTGCTCCCTGGCCACAATCGCTGAATGGCAGAGGATGCCTCCTTCGTCTGTGACAACAGCGGAAAGGTTCGAAAAAATCGGGGTCCAGGATGTGGCCGTAAATGGTGCGACGAGGATTTCACCGGCCTGAACTTCAGACAATTGACCGAAATCTGTCACCACACGCGCAATTCCCTCTGCGACTCCAGAGGTGGAGGCGGCCCCATAAAGATCTGCCTTCAGCTCAGGCTTGACTTTAGGGAACACAACAAACAATCGAGGAATGGGATCATGTTCAAAAAAATCGTGCAACGCAGAGGGATCATAATCTCCTATAACAAAAGGAACGTCCCATGTGCAGGATTCTTCCCATCTCTTTTTCCTTTCTTTGACCACGTCTTTCATATTGCGGTATTCCATGGCCAGGGCCGTCGCCATTATTTCCTCAGGGTAAAGGAAATTGATGTCTTCCGGCTCCCCAATGACACCTTTCTTGGTAAACCTCTTTCCAAATTCTATGGCCGCACGTCGGCCCAGTGCCGCAACATACATGTCGTGGTAGAAAGCATGGTCTTCCTGCCAAAAGGAAGCCCCCTGCACCCCTTTTATCAATTGTTCGAACCATTCTCTCTTATCCATAGGGACCTTTGAAAGGATCTCATGCTCCGTTTTCTTTCTCTCACGTTCCAGCGCCTCTCTTTTCTGATCCGGCGTAAACTTGGCTTTTTGGAACATGACCATCCTAATATTGGGCATGGCCAGGCTTGGCTTCTCTATCCAGTTTGGAAAAGTGGGGTCGTAGATCCGCTCAACTTTCCAGCCGTATTCCGCCAGGTATTCATGAAGTTTTTGAAGCCATTGCTTTCCATTTTCGGTCTCCTCGAGCTTTTTGAGTAGGACTTCGTCATCCTCTATATCTTTGAAAATCGGCTCCAGGCCCAATTCAACGCCCTGGGCAGTCAGTTGCCACAGGGCCCGATTGCCTCTGAATACCGTGTTGTCAAATCCGGATACCAATTTTTGGAATTCGGGGCTGTCTTTATCTATGCCGATAAGATCTTTTGCCACCCTATCAAAAAGGTCTGTTATGACGAAGCCGGCGTACAAAAAGATTTCATGATCAGTCCAATTCTTCCTAAAGACCTCGATCCAATCCTCAAAGTGGATCACGAGTTCTGCATTTCTGGCATTTTTCACGTCGAATTTTCTTAACCTGTCAAGATCAGCCTTGGCACTGACCACCTCCTTTTCGTATTCCTTAAAGAAGTCTCGAATATAGGGAGCCATCCTTTCTCTAAAGAGCACCTCTCTTTGCTTCCGCTCTTCCGGATCCCGCACGATCACCCCGTTCATAAAGTAATATCCCTGTATATATCTGAAATCTAAGCCCTTGGTCCCGGGGATACACAGTGTTTCAGCCGCCACCTGAAAGCCTCTTGACTGCATATTAACCCAGAGGGCTTTGCTGAGGGGCTTATGTGGTGGCGTGCAGCGCGCCTTATCCAGCACCCAGGCCTTAGTGAGTTTTAAATCTCGTTTTTCATCAAATTCTCGCGCAAAAGAGACAACATCTCTTTTTTCCAGAAGTTCTGATAATTCCATGATGCCCTCCTCTTTTTTTTAGAATTCCGAGACTCCCCTTTACCACCTCCACCGGGTAACCTTTTACCGACCTATTTGTCAAGAATGAACAGGCTGTTGCCTAAAGCCGATATTTAGAAAACATTTCCGATAAAAAATACGATCTGGTTTTATGAATTATAAAAATGGGGCAATTTAGGGTTAATAAAGGACATTACCCAATTATAAGCCCAATCACTAAGTCCTTTAAGGCATTGGAAGCCGGTT
>CAYRFN010000072.1:0-18953 GCA_964423495.1 uncultured Desulfobacteraceae bacterium | reverse complement strand
TTGTTCCATCATCACGAAAACTTGATTTGTCGTGAACATACATCAAAAACACAATAAATTCAATAAATCGCAATTATTTTAAACAATCGAGATAGAAGAAAAGAAAGGTAACTGGGGTCGCGTCTTAATCAGTGATTAAGGAAAATTCTCGGTGCCTTAATCTACGAAAAAGCGTTATGATTTTGGTTGCTGTAGATACAGCTTGCCAGGAGCACATCAATTTTAAATTACAATCTTTTTTCCGAGATGATTTGGATATCTCAGGATATTAAGGCCTTGATATTTGCCGAAGCATAGCAGATATCCCAGGATGAGAAAATGTGATCGCGATTTTATAAAAAATTTTCTGTACGAATGTAGCCCTCTTTTTATTTATTTTTTTCTATGAGGAAGAGTGTGCTGAAAATGTGAAGCTATCCAAACATCTATTCAACAAGGTAAGGCATGGGTAGGCCGAGAAAAGGGAATAGGGGTGCTCCCTTTTATTTCAACTTTCTAAAGGAGTTCCTTAATCGTACTTAAAAGCTTCTCTCGCTCTAATGGCTTGGATAATGTACGCTGAGCACCAACTTTTTCGGCCATTTCCATATAAGTCTCTGGTCCGATATGACCTCCTCCTGATATGGCAATAATCTTCACTTCCGGAAACTCCCGCCTAAGATCCATGATAGTCTCTAACCCTTCTTTTTCCGGCATAATAATATCTGTTATGATAAGGTCAGCCGGATTTTCGCGGTAAATTCTTATACCCTCCTTGCCGTTGGGGGCATCCATGACCTTATATCCGGCATGCTCCAATGTCTTGCGGAGCATTCTACGGATTTGATCATCATCGTCTATGATAAGAATCATCCCCATTTTTTGTTCCTCCTCCCTTGTTACTGGTTCGTGGTTAAATGTCCTTATTATTTCCACTAAGCATCAACATATTATGTATGATTATTATATGGTTTCTACCTCTCATTTCAAGTTGAAGTCTTTCTCCTTAAAAAGCCTTAAGCAGTTATCGACCACCTCAGGGTCATAAAGGATACCTTTATTCCGTGAGATTTCCTGTAAGGCCTTGTCTATGCCAAGAGCCGGTCGGTACGGCCGATGCGATGCCATAGCCTCAACGATGTCCGCAACACAAAGAATCCGTGCTTCAATGAGAATGTCTTCACCCGAAAGCCCTTGAGGATATCCGGAGCCATCCATCTTTTCATGATGCTGAAGGACCATTTGGGCGATAGGCCAGGGAAGAAATGCATTGGCCACATCGATGATGAGCTCACTGGATTTAAACGGTTTTATGATATAGCCATAAGCGCCCATTTCTAAAGCGATTCCGCATCCGGTTTCAGGTATCCAAAACCTCCCTGACTTTAGATACCAGAACTTTCGGAGCAAAAGGTTTCTGGATAAATGGCATCCCTGATTCTAACACCCCATGATGAACAATGGCATTATCTGTATACCCGGACATATAAAGAATCTTCATCTTTGGATAAAGGGGTTGTAAGCGCTCGGCCAGCTCACGACCACCCATACCCGGCATCACCACATCGGTCAAAAGCAGATGAATCGGCCCTTTATGATGCTCGATTAGCTGCAGGGCTTTTTTCCCATCCTGAGCCTCTAAAACCCGGTATCCATACTCCTGGAGGGTAGACCGTATCAATTTCCGGACTGAATCCTCATCTTCTGCCAACAAGATTGTTTCAGAACCCACAAGATTCTGCGGTTGTATTTGTGCTTCTGCCACAAACACTTCTTCCTCTTCTGACTTAGGAAGATAGATCTTAAACGTCGTGCCCTGGCCTGGTTCGCTGTACACCCAGATATACCCATTACCTTGCTTAACAATCCCATAAACAGTGGAAAGGCCAAGCCCGGTCCCCTTGCCTTTCTCCTTTGTTGTGAAAAAAGGCTCAAATAAATGAGACTGGGTTTCCTCGTCTATCCCAAACCCCGTATCACTCACAGAAAGCATCACAAAAGGGCCTGGCTTCAACTCTATCCCATGCTGGCGGGCATATGCCTCGTCCAGATTCACGTTGGCAGTCTCAATGGTGAGTTTTCCGCCTTTGGGCATGGCATCTTTGGCATTGACTGCCAAATTCATGACCACCTGGTCCATCTGCCCGGCGTCAAATTTAACCTTCCACAATTCCGGTTCTAAAATCGTAGCCAGGTCGATATCTTCTCCTATCAAGCGGCGCAGCATCTTGTCCATCTCAGCTATTGTGTGGTTGATATTTAACACAACCGGCTGGACCATCTGTTTCCGGCTAAAGGCAAGAAGCTGGTTGGTCAAGGTGGCCGCTCGATCCGAGGCCTTGTTAATCTCTTCCATACCGCCTCGCAAAGGACTGTCTTTATCGACCTGCAGCAACGTGAGTTCCGCATGCCCAATAATGGTTGTAAGCAGGTTATTAAAATCATGCGCTATGCCGCCTGCCAGCTTGCCTATCGCTTCCATCTTCTGGGATTGACGAAACTGGGCTTCCAGCTTCTTTTGTTCAGTGAGGTCCTCATAAATGACAAAATGGTCTCCCGTCTCCAGCGTCACAGCAATAAACTGGATCACTTTCTTTGAACCATCTTTGCAGGTCACTGTAAATACGTGGGTCGGGGTTTCACCCTTTTTTGCCGCCTTCAGCTTATTAATCCATGCTGAGATCACCTGAGTTCTATATCCCGGATCAGGGTAGGCCTTTCTGAACCACTCTCGCCCGTCAGGGATATCTTTCAGGGTATAGCCGAAAAGCTCAACGAATTTTGGATTGACATATTTGTAACCCCCGTCCTCACTAATTATAGAGACCCCGAGGGGAGATTCCTCTACCAGGACTCGAAATTTTTCTCTTTCAATGTTTAAAGCCATCTCGGCCCGCTTGCGCATCAACGCTTCCATAAACGCTATGGACAGGTCTTCAATAGCTTGCTGATCGGCCAGATCATATCCTGATTCTTTATTGCCCAAACCGATCATACCTATGGTTTTATCAGCATGCTTTAAGGGAACGCCCAGGTAAGAGGTTATAGGCGGATGACCTTTTGGGATGCCGACTCGGTCGGGATGGGAGGTGAGGTCGTTTACTATCCGGGATTTTTCCTCCCTGATAGTTGATCGATCGATCCCGCGTATCTCCATATCTTTAGTCAATCGTGTAGCTTCCGAATCCGGCATCTTGCAGGCATCCCATCCGGGATTACTTATTGCAATGGTATCAAAACGACCGGCTGGATTCACCTCGCCGATAAGACCGAACTTGCTGCCGGTGAGATCCTCGGCCACGAACAAACATATTTGGGCCACATCTTTATCGCTCTCACAGGTCAAGGCCTCTCGAAGCACCTTGTTGATCCCATCGAGCACCCTGTTTTGCCGAAAGATTTGTTCCTCTGCCTTCTTGTGCTCGGTGATGTCGTATACGGAACCGACAAGATGTGTACAGATTCCCTTTTCATTCAAAACAGGCGCGATGCTTACCTCACCGATCTTTTTCCCTTCAGGGTAAACCGAGGTTTCTTCCCATCTGACAATCCTATTCTCCTCAATGCTTTTCTTGTAATTATCCAAAACCAGCCGAACGGATGTTTTCGGTATCACCTCCTCAATGCGCTTCCCAACAATCTGGTCTCTCGTTAACCCGGTAGCTTTCAAAAACGCATGATTGATGGATAAAAAGCGAAAGCAATCGTCAGGCTCAACTCTTATGTAATATAATATATCTGCAACCGAATCGTATATCAGAGATAATCGTTGTTCACTTAATTGTAGTGCTTGCTGTGCCGCCTTGTGCTCAGCAGCTTCTTTCTCAAATTCTTTAACCCTTTGTTCCAGTTCTTCATAAGTTGGTTTCTTTGCCATTAGAAAATCCTCCAAATGTCATAGAAACAAAAAGGCTTATACACGCCTGTATCTTTGGTATCGTGTATGAGCCTTTGTCAGTAACATAAGAGCCCCTCCCAGGTTGGGTCATATTAGCAAGGGCATTATTTTGATCGAAATAAAACTTTATGTCAAATCACCATGTTTTCAACTCAAAATCTGGAGCTTTATGTAGAGGGCATCGATTCATAGATACTTGCATTGTTTATAAGATCAGCCTGATTTTGTTCCAGTATTGATATGGTATTCATTACCGTAAAACAAATTTTTTAGCATAATATCTGACCATCTGTTCTCCCTTGTTTGGCACATGAGAACACATGGCAGCAAGCCACTCTAAGGCATCAAAGATTGGTCTGTTCGTATAAGGTTATGGCAACATCTGGATGCAATCAAGACTCTACAGGACGCACCAAGACTTCATTAGCTGGAGGGAGATTTGTATCAAGGCTTGTAATATCGAGGCCTTAATTTACGCCTCTCCCCATGCCTCTTTCAGAATGTCAGTGTTGAATATGTAGTCCCGTATTGCCACTGCTTTACCACCCTTTATCCTAATTATGGTCACGCCGCTGTTCTGGAACTCCTTCCCCTCGCGGTTGGTCTCGGAAATGTCCCACTCCACTGCGATGCTGTTCGTCGCTCCCAAGGCAAATATATTGGAGACGAATACTTCTTTAACGGTGAAGTCGATTTTGGGAAATTGCTCCATCATTTTGGCGAACCAGGCTTCAATTGCTTTCTTGCCTTTCATTTCCCCGCTCATGGAGGTATTACCTGGGAAAGTGAAAGTACTGTCCTCTGCCCAAGCGGCCATGAACTTAGTAAGGTCGTGCCGACTAAGCTCGTCAAAACCAGAACCTGCCAGTCTCTTCGCTATTATGGCTCCAATCATTCTAAACACCTCCTTTTCTTGAACGATATCCGTTCGTTGTGAGTCCCGATAACCCCCAGCCAAATGATAGCACTAAGGAGAGTGCGGGACAACAGGTTAGACTTCCGAGTTCAACAAAACGTTAATTTGTTTTTGATAAGAAGTCGCTTTTCAGGGAAGGAGTATAGGAGAAATTGACCTTGTGTGTCAAGCTAAATTCAACCTCATGATGTTGTGGGGGCGCCTTTTGGGCCAAGATAGATGGCTTGTAGGACGAAGAGAAAAATGGGCACGTCCATCGGTAAATCAGTAACTACTGATTAAGGGCGATTTTGATTTAATCAAATTTCAGATAAGTTGCCAAGGAGCAAATCCCTTTTAAATTAGCCATTTCATATAAAAGTGATTTCGTGACTGATTTTGATACAGCCTATTACACTTTGTGCGCCCGGACACCGTGAAAGGTAGACATTCAATGCATCTTCAACATCCTTTTCCTGTTCATCTTCAACTTTTAGAAAATAGTGAACATGTATATGGGTAATTCTGAGAACACCATCGACGTCTTCAATATCCCCTTGCACTTCCGCCCGGTACCGGTCTTCAGGCGTGGGAATGTTTTTGCCGGCGAGCACCGCTGCCAGTGTCCCCATCATTCAGCCGCCGACCCCGCCGATGATATGATCAAGGGTCGCTGCATGCTCCTTTTGGGGCTCATATCCGTAAAATTTTTTTATGCCCCCGTGAACGCCGTAATAAACAGGCTCGGTGAAACCCTCGATTATTGCTTTTCGAGTCGGCCCTTCCTCGCGGGTAATCGTGATATGAGACGTATGAACGACTTTTGACATTTTAATTTCCTTTCTAAATATAAAAAAGAACAAGGTTAAAGGTCTATTGGATACCCTTCCGGCCTTTCAGAAGCGGTCTCTGTGAAGCCAACTGAATTCAGGGCGTCTCGGCATATAGGGATTCTTGTCTCTTGGGGAGCCCTCCTCTCCCGGGACCCCGATTTTCAGGATGGCTGTGACTTTATAATCTTTCGGCAGGGCAAGGACTTTCCCGGCCTCTTTCTGACCGTCATCCCAGTAAAGAACAATGCCGCTTCCCAGTCCTTCGGCAACCGCCGCCAATGACATGTTTTCAATGCACATCCAGACACTTCTCTCCCACTCTGCCAGGTGGCAGACTGCCACAATACTGGCGTTCAGGAAGGAATCCTTCTGTGATCGAGCCATTTTATCTATGACCTCCGGATCCCCTTCCACTATTTTCGGAGGATTCCCTTTGCTCTGTCTGTATTTAATTTCAGAAAGCTGATCAATGATTTTTTCATCTTCAACGATGATGAATTCCCACGGCTGCCTGTTTACGGCTGAAGGTGCCTTGGTGCCTGCCTGGATAATCTTTTTCAATTGTGCTTCAGAGGCCTTCGCTTTAAAAACCCGGATGGTCCTTCGCTTTTCTATTGCCTCATACAGATCCATTTTTCGACTCCTTGTTAAAAAGATGTTTATAGAGTGCTTTGGGAAATTTCGAGAATATCACATCAGATGTCAACCGCAATATTGAACCCCTCGTGGACGGCATCCATTAACTTGCGTGGACTCACGCAATCACCAACCGCATAAACCTCTGGCGCCAGCCTTTCCAGTTTCCTGACAATATCTGTTCGGGGCGAGAGGCCCAGTGACAGGACCACGGAATGGGCGGCTATCTTTTCCCGGTTCCAATCCCTGTCAATGGTGACGGCTCCGTCTTCAAGGATTTTTTCAAGTTTTACCCCTGTTTTGATCATTACCCCCTGTTTTTCAAGCAATTCCAGCAACAGTATTCTGCTTACCGGATTGAGGTCCGTTGCCACTTCATCCATCATTTCTATGACGGCTACGTGCTTTCCTTGCAGGGCCAAAAACAGCGCGGTTTCGCAGCCGACCAATCCACCGCCCGCCACGAGGACCCTTTGGCCCACTTCAAACTTTCCTGTCAGCACATCCCCTGCCCATAGGGTATTGGATTTGTTACTGCCGGGTATTTCAGGGGTCAGGGGTTCAGCGCCCACTGCCAAAATCAGGACTTCCGGGTCCTCAGCCTTTACAGTATGGGCAGTGGCTTCGGTTGCCAACTTAATGTCCACGGGGAGCCTGGTCACATGGTTCACCAGATAATCCAGAAATCTTCGCATGTCCTCCTTAAAGGGGGGAATCGAAGCGAGCGCAAGGTTGCCGCCCAGCTTTTTATTTTTTTCAAAAAGGGTGACCTTATGCCCCCTTGAGGCCGCAACGCATGCCGCCTCAAGCCCTGCTGGCCCACCGCCCACCACGAGGACTTTTTTGCTGTTTTGGGCCGGGGGTATGGCGTTGAACTCCGTCTCTCTTCCGGTTAGGGGATTGACGGCGCACCGAAGGGGCATAAACGTGGCCACCCTCCCGAGGCATTCATTGCACCGTGTACAGGGGATAATTTCATCCGTTTTATGGCCTTGCACCTTTCTTGGAAAGGCCGGGTCGGCAATAAGTGTCCGTGCCATAGCAATAATATCCGCCTTTCCTTGCTTCAATATATCTTCAGCCTCGTCCGGGTTAATAATGGCCCCCACACATGTCACAGGGATATTCACCGCCCTTTTGATCTCCTCTGCCAGGTAAACATTCGGGGCGTGTGGAAGGTAGGTGGGGGGATGAAAGTAGGGGATGGTTGCGGGTTCGGCCATCATGCCCGCGGAAACGTGAATACAGTCCACCTTGTCCTCTATCATCCTGGCGAATTCCACGGCCTCTTCTGTAGTGAGTCCACCGGTAACAAGTTCATTTCCGCTCATCCGGTATTCTATGGCAAAATCCGACCCCACCTTTTCCCTTATCCGTTCTATGACCTCAATTGGGAACTTCGCCCTGTTTTCCAGACTCCCCCCGAAACCGTCCGTCCTCTTATTGGAATAGGGGGAGAGCCATTGTGCCAGCAACCAGCCATGGCCCCCGTGCACCAGCACCATATCAAAGCCCGCCCTTTTAAGACGAAAAGCCGCATCGGCAAAATGTTCAATGACCGTTTCAACCATCCCCATATCCATTTCCTGCACCTCAATCTTTTGACCGGCAAGCATTTCATGAAATGGGCTGGACATGGGCGAAGGGGCGATGGGCTTCCGGCCTTCGAGCAGGCCAGGAATTGCCTGCCTGCCGCCATGGCAGAGTTCCAGGGATGCCTTGGCCCCGTATCTTTTGATGGCTTCTGCCAATTGACATAAATAGGGAAGCATCTTATCGCTGTCTATGATCAATTGGCCCGCATGGGTAACACCATATTCCCTGTCCACAGCGCTTTCGCCCACTGTCACAATGCCAGCTCCCCCTCGGGCCTTTTCCTTATAATAGTCGATCAATTCCCTTGACGCGTGACCATCAGGATTGGCCAAGACCGGGAGCGTAGGTGCTGCTTCGATCCGATTTTTGACAGTGAGCTCACCTATTTTTATCGGTTCAAATAATCGTTTAATCTCCATGGGCTGCATCCCTTGTCTTCGGTTTGGACAATAAAGAGTTTCAACCTAAAGCCTGATTGAAAATTTTTGAAGCCATTTAAGGACTATCCTTTATCAGTTCCTCTGCGGCTGAAAGACGATCAGGATGATCATCACAATATGCAATGGAAAGTCAACCGCCCTGTAAGAAGGATCCTTTTGTTAGAAAAAAAGCCTTAACAAAAGGGACAGGGAGACACTTCTGAATCGTTCCTCATTTGACAGGAATACAATCCATTAAAAGACACAAGACCTTTTCAACCGCTCGTAGGGTGGTCCCTCCAGCTTCAAATAACCCGATAGTGTTTCTTTTAATGCAACATATTTGCGATATATGGGAACTTTTCTTTTAAAACATGAATTCAGGCCTGTCAACCGGAATAATTTTCATTAAGCTAACACATTTAAGTGATATATGTTGACAAAAGGGAATTCATTTATTAAAAACTGACTGAGATTCCCATATATCGCAAATATGTTGCATTAAAAGAAACTGTCATTGGGGGGTGAAATCTGAAATGAGCACCCATCGAGCAGTTGAGAAGGCCCTTGATATACTGATGGCCTTTATACCACATAACCAGGAGATGGGAACGGTTGAGCTGAGTGAAAAGATGGGCTTTCATAAGTCCACGGTCAACCGGCTCCTGCATGTCCTATCCAGAAAAGGATTACTCCAGCAGAATCCGGAAACCAAAAAATTCCAATTAGGACCTTCGGCCATGACTCTTGGAGTGGCGATCAAAAAGACCTTGGAAACAAATCTGGTTCATTTCGCCAAACCCTATGTAGACAGACTTCGGGAAGACCTTCAAGAGACGGTCACATTGGAATTTTTTTCAGGCACAAATACTGTTCTGGCCTATTTCGCGGAAGGACCGCACCGCATCAATCTGGCGGGCAACCTCGGTGATATCCTTGCGGTTCATGCGGCCGCAGGGGCAAAAGCGATTCTGGCCTTTTCATCATCCAGGGTCAGAGATAGGATTTTGAATGGAAGGATGCCGCGTCTTACCCCAAACACCATCACAGATCCCGCCGTGCTTCAAAAACAATTTCAAGACATCCGGCGGCATGGCGTCGCCTTTGATAAGGAGGAGCATGATATCGGGACCAATGCCATAGGCACCCCGATATTTAATAACGAAGGAAAGCCCGTGGCAGCCCTTGTAGTGGCGGGTCCTCCGCAAAGAATCGCACCGGACATTGATTCCCCCATTGTCGTTCGATTAAAGGAAACCGCCTTGGAAATTTCAAAACAGCTTTATTACAAACCCTCTCAGCCCAGAGAAACATAGCTGAGGACGCTAATAATCAGGAGGGATATATTTATGGGAAATTCCATCGTATCTATTGCAAAAGAAGACGACGTGGAGAAAATGGTTTATGAAGTCCTCGCACCCTTGGGAGGAGTGAGTGCCCTTATTAAACCCAAATCAACGGTCGTCCTCAAACCCAACGCGGGCCATGAGGCCCCGGCTGAAACCAGTGTCAACACCAACCCCGAACTGGTGGGGGCGGTGATCAGGGAAATTCGGAAGGCCGATCCCAAGGAGATTATCCTGGCCGAAGCATCGGCCATTGGCTGCGACACCATGGAATGCCTTGAGGTCAGCGGGATTACAAAGGCTGCTGAAGAGGCGGGCGTGGACCGGATCATTGATATCAAGAAAGACAAGGATCTTCTGACCATACCGATCAGGGATGCGAGATCCGATTTGACAAAGGTCCGTCTGCCCAGGTTCCTGCTGGAAGCGGAACACATCGTGAACCTTCCTATTTTTAAGTCGCACTGCAGCATGGTTTTCACCTGTGCACTTAAAAACCTCAAAGGCGTTGTGCAGGACAAGGTTCACTACCAGATGCATCAAACCGATCTTGCGGCGGCAATGATGGATCTGTGGTCTGTCATCAAGGCGGACCTTAACATCGCGGATCTGATTCGACCCGCAGAGGGGTTCGGTCCCCATTCCACCGTGCCCACGGATTTCGGCTGTCTTGTCGCGGGCAAAGATCCGGTTGCAGTCGATGCCACCGCATGCCGGATGGTGGGACTGGACATTGATAAAGTGGCCTATTTTGAACCGGCCCGGGAGCGAGGCCTCGGGGTTTTTGATGAGGATTTGATAGAGGTCCGGGGCAAAACGATTCAGGAGGTCTTCAAACCTCTCTGGCTGCCCTACATGGAAGGTCTTGAGAAATACCCTGAATACAATATTGACACGGAAGGGGCTTGCAGCAGTTGTTTGTCTTTAGTCGGGCTTACCATGGAGAAACTAAAGTCGCTCAATGAGTATGACAAAAACAAGGATGTGGACATATTTGTCGGGCGAAAGAAGGAGATCCCTGAAGGTCTGGATCCCCATAAAGTGATTCTTTTCGGGGACTGTCTGAAGAAATATCGCAAACAAGGTGTTTTTGTGGGGGGGTGTCCACCGGCAGAGCCCCATCCCCTGTGGGCCATCGTTGATCGCAAGAATTACACAGAGATAGGGCCGGAACTCAGGCCCAGGATGGCCAAGGAGGCACCGTTTTTCGAGGCCCATATGGAGAAGCTGAAAAAGGAAAGGGCTGAGGCAGGAAAGTGAGGTAAAGCACAGCTCTCAAGTCACCCGTAAACTGCTGGTACCCATGAAAGATAATGTGCGGGCGCCAAGGAGCATTAATCAAAACCAAATAAGGAGGGGTTCAAGAATGGGAAAAGTCAAACTTGTAGATCTAAGTCAACCTTTTGGCCACGGCACACCCCTGTGGCCGTATTTTGCGGACGTGAAAATAGAAAGATTCCATTATCACTCAAAAGCCGGGGTACTCACCCAGTGGATTACAGCCCCGATGCACTGCTCGACGCACGCCGATTCACCGATCCACGTGCTTCCAGCCAACAAACTGAAAGGACCCATGTATACGGCCGACCTTCCACTGGAAAACTATTACGGTACTGGCGTCGTTGTTAGTATTCCCAAAGAGAAATGGGGTGTCATTACCCCTGAAGACCTGGAGAATGCGAGGCCGAAGATTGAAAAGGGCGACATCGTTATTGTCAACACGGGCTGGCACCATCACTTCGGGGACAATACGGAGTATTTCTGTTATTCGCCGGGGCTCTACAAGGATGCGGGGGAGTGGTTCGTTGAAAGGGGGGTCAAAGCGGTCGGGGTTGATCAACAGGCCTTGGACCACCCGCTGGGGACGGCTATCGGTCCTCACGGGCCAGGCCCTTTGCGTCCAGACGTCTGCGAGGAATATAAGCAAGAGACCGGACGGGAGGTCATTGAAGATTTTCCATACTGGGAACCCTGCCACAAGATTCTTTTGGGCAACGGGGTTATGGGATGGGAGAACGTTGGTGGTGACGTAGATGAGGTGAACGGTAAAAGGGTCACCATATCTGGTTTCCCCATTAAATGGCAAGGCGGGGACGGGTCCATGGTGAGGCTGGTTGCTATTGTGGATGAAGGCGATCAATAGGCCGTTGATATAAAGACACTAATTTTTTCAATCAGAGGCGTGACTAAGCGTTTTGGAGGCTTAACCGCCGTTCATGATATCAGTTTTGACGTGAATTCGGGCGATACCATCGGATTTATGGATCCCAATGGCGCCAGGGATGAAGCTTAACCTGAATTGGTGAAGGCATGGTTTGACTTTGCTAAAGAATACGGAGTATACAATTAGCGGATATTCGAGAGGGTAGGAAAATTTAGAGTAAGGACATACGGATTTGTACTCGCCGGAGCACCTTTAAGGTTCGGGCTTGGAACTGCTCAGTGTCTGATGCATATAATTAACGGGGATGTCAATTTGGATGAATTTTCCATATATTCGACTATATTCGGATATGACCTGGAGCAAGTCTTTGCGTTGAGGGGCCCTGTAGAGAATCTCCCACAAATAGGTCTTATGATTTCTTCAGGCAAATAAAGTCAAAAGGAATACAACCATGGCGGATATACTTACAGTAGATCGTCTGACAAAGGAATTTGGTCGTTTAAAGGCTGTTGATGCGCTCTCCTTTGAGGTGAGGGAGGGAGAGATCCTGGGCATGATGGGGCCCAACGGTGCCGGCAAGACGACAGTGTTCAACCTTCTCACAGGGGTTTTCAAACCGAATGAAGGGACCATTAACTTCAAAGGTAAAGACATCACCCATGAATCCCCTGCAAAGAGATGTCGCCGGGGTATAGGACGAACCTACCAGATCCCGCGGCCATTTGATTTGATGACCGTCTACGAGAATTTGCTTATAGGTGCTGTACACGGAGGGGGATTGAGCGAGCGGCGTGCGAGAGAGAAGGTTTACAATATTTTAGAGTTGGTCGGGTTATATCCGAGCAAAAATAAGTTTGCAGGGGGACTGCCTTTACTCGACCGGAAGAGACTGGAACTGGGAAGAGCCATGGCGACTCAGCCTGACCTCATCCTGCTTGATGAGATAGCGGGTGGGTTGACGGAGAAAGAGTCAGAGGAGGTTCTGGAAACTGTTAAAAAGATATGGGAAAGGGGCATCACGATCATCTGGATTGAGCACATTCTCATGATGATGTCCGAGGGTGTAGACCGATTGTTGGTTATATCCGAGGGGCGCTGGCTCAATTGCGGCGATCCCGGTGAAGTCATGCGTTCGGAAGAGGTACTCGAGTGTTACCTCGGAGCGGAGGAAGAAGAGTAGTGCCTGATAAAGTAACGCTTAAGGCCATAGAGTTGGACGTCCATTACAAAGATTTCCAAGCCCTTTGGAATGTATCCATAGAGGTAAAAGAAGGGGGGATTGTTTCGGTTATCGGGGCCAATGGCTCAGGCAAATCCACCCTTCTTAATACCATTTCAGGGCTGTTGACTCCAACGCGAGGGGACATCGAATTTCTCGGAGAAAAGATCGGCGGTCTGGCGCCTTATGAGACAGTGGACCGTGGAATATCGTTGGTTCCAGAGGGGAGACGTGTATTTCCCCGGCTGACAGTTTATGAGAATCTTATCTTGGGATCTTACACGGCGAGATCAAAGGTCAAGAAAGATCAGGCCTTAATAAAGGTTTATGAGTTATTTCCAAGACTTAAGGAACGTTACAACCAGATGGCTGATACACTGAGTGGTGGTGAACAGCAGATGCTGGCCGTTGGTCGTGCGATGATGTCCGAGCCGAAACTCATCCTTTGCGATGAGATTTCCCTTGGGTTGGCACCATTGATCATTAAGGACATCTATAAGCGATTAAGACAGATCAATGATGAGGGTATTACTATTATCTTGGTGGAGCAGGACATAAAACGAAGCCTCAAGGCGGCCAACCATGCCTATATTTTGCTGGAAGGCAAAGTAGTTCTGGAAGGGGAGCCATCCTTACTCACTGAGGAGCAGGTAAAGAAGGCGTATTTTGGGATTTAATCTGTCCGAGTGAAGGGATCTATTGGTCCCTTACCGGTCTAATAGGAGTCTTTATGACAGATCTCGTGCAGCCGATCTTAAACGGAATTTTATTGGGTGGCCTTTACGCCATCATTGCCCTTGGACTGTCTACCATGTTCGGGATTGTTAAACTCGTCAACCTTGCCCATGGCGATCTGATGATTTTAAGCAGCTTTCTAAGCATGGTCTTGGCTACCTGGATAGGAGTAAGCCCGTACCTGAGCATTTTGGTTATCATCCCGGTAATGTATTTTGTCGGCTTTTTCATTCAGGGTTTTCTTTTGAACCGGGTTATGGGGAAGGGGATGGAGCCCCCACTTCTTGTAGCTTTTGGGTTGTCGATCATTATTCAGAACATGTTGCTTTTGATCTTCACCCCTGACGCGCGGAGCTTGATGACAACACTGAGCATAAAGACTATCCCCGTGGGAAACTTTCTGAACATACCGGTCGTTTATTTGGTGGATTTCCTGGCAGGGCTGGCTGTCATTTCCTGTCTTTATTATTTCTTTCAATATTCCTATCTTGGTCGGGCGATACGGGCGGCCTCAGATGATGAGATTGCGGCCCAATTGATGGGGATTAACACCAGAAATATTTATGCCAAGGCCATGGGGATTGCGATGATGACCGCCGGAGTGGCGGGTATACTGGTCGGCACGACCTTCACCTTTTATCCCCATACCGGCCCCCAGTATCTGATCATCGCCTTTGGGGTTATTGTCATTGGCGGTTTTGGGAGCATGAAAGGGGTATTTGTCGGCGGGCTAATTCTGGCCTTGGCTCAGCTTTTAGGCGCCCAATTTTTTGGGCCGGGTTACCAACTGTTCTGTGGTTATGTGGTATTGTTGATTGTTTTGGCCTTAAAGCCCCAGGGAATATTTGGGACTGTGTAGGTGTTTATGGGAAAGATATTCTTTAGATCCAGATGGTATTTCTTTGGGCTTTTGGTGTTGGCACTGGCTACCGTTCCTGTCTGGGGCCCTGACTATTTTTTACTCTTTTGTATGCTTTTTTGCCTCTATTTGGCACTCTCACAGATGTGGAATTTATTGATAGGATATTCCGGTTTATTGTCCCTCGGCCAGCAGTCGTTTATCGGTCTGGCCGGATATACCGTGGCAGTCATGTGCAATTACTATGGTGTTTATGTCTGGTTGAGTGTGTTTTTGGGTGGATTATTTTCCGCTATATTGGCTCTGTTTATGTCTATGTTTATCTTTAGGATGAAGGGTGTTTATTTTGGCATCGGGACCTGGATTTTTGCCGAGGCGCTGTTGCTCTGGTTTAGCAACTGGAAATATGTTAAGTACGGAACCGGCCTGTTTATCAAACCGTCGACTCAGGTCTCCATGACGGATATCTATTATGCTTCATTTATCGCTGGAGTCGGTTCCGTTGTAATGGTCTACGGTATTCTCCGGTCCAAGTTGGGATTGGGGTTGATGGCAATGCGGGATGATGAAGCGGTCTCAGAGACCATGGGTGTGGAGATCTTTCGATCCAAACTTTATTGCTTCTTGACAGCGGCATTTATTACCGGAATCACAGCAGGAATTTTATATATTTTCCAGGTATTTATTGAACCTTATAAAGCCTTTGCCATCGACTGGACAGTAAAACTGGTCTTTATCGTCATCATCGGCGGGATTGGGACGATTGAAGGGCCGATTGTAGGGGCCTTGATTTATGTGCTGCTCTCCCAGTGGCTTGCTGAATATTTCTCGGTTAGCTTGCTCATATTGGGGGCCATAGCCATCGCGGTCATACTGCTCGCTCCAAAGGGGATCATGGGTACATTACAGGAAAAACTCGGTTTTGAGATCCTCTCTCCTCGTCGGAAATAGGGAATCCAAACCAGGATTTATTATGCCAATCGACTCTCTGTTGAGCGAGAGTTTGTTGAGGGGAAAGGGGAATATCTTTATTAAAAACAAAGATTGGAAGGTATGAGATGAATAATGACAAAGAAAAGGAAAACAGTCTCAATCCAGGAATTAAGGGGAAAATAATTTTGCAATCGAACTCTTATGACCGGATCATGGCCATTTACGAAAGGGTGTGAACAGTCTAAAAAATAATGCATTGATGGATGATGAAGGTGTTGATTGGTAATATATTTGAATGTATCGGGCGGTGGAGTAACTTCTTAGAATAAGGGAGGGAAAAATGGCAAAAGAAATAATTCTATATAATTTGAAGGACAACGTTACGGATGAAGAATATGTAAAATATTGCGAAAAGTTTAAAGGGCCTTTTATGATTAACATGCCTGCATGCAAGGGTTTCACACTTGCTAGAATGGTAGGTGGCATAAAGGGAGATGGCAATGACCCTAATAGCCCGCCCGCAGAAGTGAAATCACCCTGGAAATATATTGGTATTATGGATCTGACAAATCTCGAGGATTGGCAAAAGGATTTCGACTCTAAGGCCTTTCAGGAGGATTTTCTACCAGAATGGTTCACCAAGTGGGCTGGTGATTTTTACATTTTACGTGGCGAAGATGCTTGTGGGTAGGCAAAGGAGAATAGAGATGTATGATGGCGGATATACGGGGAAGGTTTTACGGGTCAATCTAACTGAAATGACTGCCAGAAAGGAAGCACTTCCCTTAGAAACTGCCAGGGATTATATCGGCGGCGCAGGATTTGGAATCAAGTATCTCTTTGATGAGGTTCCCAAAGGTACTGACCCGTTGGGAGAAGGGAACAGATTGATTTTTGCTGTGGGCCCCTTTTCGGGTACTTCCGTGCCCTGTGCCAGCAGGATGGCTATTACCGGCAAATCACCCTTGACAAATGCGGTTGGTGTTGCCCTCACAGGAGGGTATTTTCCCGCGGAATTAAAGTTCGCCGGATATGACGCCTTGATCGTTGAGGGCAAGGCTGAAAAGCCGACCTATATCTGGATCAAGGATGGGGATGTCCGTTTTCGTGACGCACGTAGTTCATGGGGTCTAAGAACAACAGACTGCCAGCAGATTATCAAGAATGAGTTGAAGGATCAAAATGTCAGGATAGCATGCATAGGGCCTGCGGGGGAAAACCTGAGCAAGATAGCCTGTATCATTAATGAGATGAGGGCTGCGGGGCGCAAGGGACTTGGTGCGGTGATGGGATCCAAGAATCTCAAGGCAATAGCGGTACGGGGGACCGGCTCCATTGAACTGGCTTCCAAAGAAAAATTAAAGTCTGCAGTCCGGAAGATGAAAGAAGCGATGAAACAAAGTCCTGTCCTGTATCCTGAATTCTCAAAAATCGGCACTCCCTCTAACGTGGACAATACCTGTGCCCTGGGGATATTTCCCGCCAAGAACTGGTCAGCTACAGGTGAGTTCACTCCGGTAGAGCAAATCGGGGTGGAGGCCATTGAGACCCGGAATATTGGCAGGGAGTTTTGCTATGGATGCCCTGTTGGATGCAGTCAGTTGAAACTAGCCCGTACAGGTTCTTACTCTGGCATCTTGGCCGAAGGTCCGGAATTTGAGACCCTATACTCCTTTGGTGGACAGACAGGCGTTGATGACATTGACGCGATAATTGCTGCAGATCGTCTTGCTGACGAACTGGGTTTAGACACCATATCGGCAGGGGTAGTCATCGGTTTTGCCATGGAGCTGTTTGAGGAGGGTATCCTTGAGGCCGCCGACACCGGTGGCCTGGAGCTCAACTTTGGCAACCACCAGGCCATGGTAAAACTGCTCCAGATGATGGCTTTTCGAGATGGATTTGGTGGCCTGCTTGCCGATGGCGTTAAGGTTGCTTCGGAAAAAATAGGCAAAGGATCAGACAGATATGCCTTGCATGTGAAGGGACTGGAGCTGCCTGGCTATGATGTGCGGGGCGCCAAAGGGCATGGCTTGAATTATGCCACGTCCTTCACCGGTGCGGACCACAACAGGGGGTATGCCTTCCAGGAGATCTTCGGGGATCCCATTCCTTATGCAGTGGACAGATTCGCCACGGAGGGCAAAGGCAAGCTTACTAAGTGGAACCAGGATGTGAGGATGGCTACCGCCGACTGTCCTACCATGTGCGTCTTTCTTCTGGACATGGCGGTGGCCGGGTTCGCAACCCAAAATACGGCATCTTTAATGGAGGCCGTTACAGGACTTACCTACACACCCAAGGAGATCGAAAAGGTAGGTGAGCGGATAAATAATTTGGCAAGGGCCTTCAATGTTCGAGAAGGGTTTGGAAGGGCGGACGATACCCTGCCGGAGAGGCTGATGAAGCAACCTTTGCAGAGTGGTGCCTCCAAAGGTCATTTCATCAGCATAGACGATCTCAAAGAGATGCTGGACGAATATTATGCGGTTAGGGGCTGGGATATCAATTCCGGTATTCCTACCAGAGAAAAGCTTGAGGAACTCGGCCTTGGATATGTGTCGGATCAGTTAGGTTTATAGAAAAGACCTCATGTCACTCTCACCGGTATTGTGAAATTTCGGTCATGTAAACAATTATATGCTCAGCTCAGCAAGAAAGAGGAGGAAAGCTATGAAACTTAAAGAAGTTAATCAACTATTGGAACCGGGCTATCTAACAATGGAGACAGGGCATACACGTCTCTCCAATGGTGACATGTATATCGCCGTTCTGACTCGTATGCCGCGCTGCAAGGGGAAGATGGTCGATTGGTGGTTTGGATATGCTGGGGATACTGAAAAGTACAAAATGTGGCATCCACATGACCATATAGTCGGTGACTGGGACGAACATTGGAGACCCGGGCATTATATTGGTGCAAGCCACCTCGTCTACGAATACGTGGGTGGAGAGCTTGCCAAATTAAAAATCACATTCCGTGAACCTTCTGATTTTTTCGATACTACAAAATTTTCAGAAGCAAAGGTTGGCGCGGCTGTCTGTGGTAATATTGGATTACTCGAAGAGGATGTTCAGCTGGGCCATTTGATTCATTTTGTCCGGGATACCGAATTCGGTTGCGAAATGCGCAGCCGATTCTGGCTTTTTGATGCCACCGATGAGTTCGGTAGAGCACTTATGCAGCATTGCATTGAGGAAATGGGTAATCTTGCTGATCTGCTGCCCGACTTGTACGTTAAAGAGACAGCCAGCAAATAACTAATGGGTAACGTTCAAAGGTATTTAAATTCAGTTTGTACTTAGACAGTTTATGTGCCTTTCGATTTCTTTAAGAAGGGCATGGGACTCTCTTTTAAGAAATTCGCAGTTTAGCCATGGCAGGACATGGGGTTCTCTTTTTAAAAACGAGACGTCAACTGCAAGGCCGAAGGGACATCA
>CAYRFN010000071.1:0-19027 GCA_964423495.1 uncultured Desulfobacteraceae bacterium | reverse complement strand
ATTAGCCGTGTAATCGTAAAGGGGTGAGTCAGTCAGTGCAAAATTCAGGTATTAAATCATGTTTTACACAACACTCAACCCAATCATCATCTGGCCAACAAGAGCATCCGTCGGACACAAATCTGTTCGGAGGTAATGGATCACTCATATTTTTTTTCGAGTAAATTTGGTCTGTTAGAATTTTAAGTTTGTGCTGGTTGCCTGAACAACTGCAAAATAATAGCAAAGCAAAAAATGATAATATTATAATTGGTTTATACATAATTTATCCTTGAGGTTTAACGTTTTTCATAACCGGCGACCAGGTCTGCCAATACAGATCCAACTTTTGTTAGATTATTTTTCTTCAATTTTTTATTTATATCCATAAAATATCCCTTCTAATTTAGAGCTCGTTTGGTTATCAATAGATATACTATCAATATACATAATTGAAGATAAAATTATGAGTGAGGATATGATTTTTGATGTATTTCCTTTTGAAACACTATAGAAAATCACCTATACTTCAGTCCACGAAAATGGGGTTCTTATCAAATTAAATATAACACATTTCAAGACTTTTCAGCCAGGATTTCTCACAAGAAATCGTAGCGTGACGATGAAGATGTCCGTAGACACAAGGCCCGCGAAGGAAACTACTCGCAGGCAAACTTTTCCCGCCAGAGCAGGATTGAGGGCATTCTCCAACCAAAACAAAGTAGACACAGGTAGTTTCGAGGCAATATTATATTTCTTATGAAAACTCCGGGTTTGGGGTTCATCATTGGATGAGGAAGGATGGAGCTTATGAAAAACCATGAAAGTGCCAAAGATATCGTAATAGTCAGTGCGGTCCGCACGCCTTTTGGAAGATTTGATGGGGTATTAAGGACAACTTCAAGCCTCGATCTTGGGGTATTGGTCCTGAGGGAGATCCTTAAAAGATCGGAACTTGATCCAAAAGAGGTAGATGAAGTGTACTACGGTACCTGCATACCTGCTGAATATGCTATCTATACAAACGTTCCTGCACGTCAGGTTACACTTCTCGCAGGATTTCCAGATGACTCCATTTCGCTGACTTTAGATCGTGCCTGTTGCTCCTCCATGACTGCACTTCGTTTAGGTTACCAGGCAATCAAAACGGGGAACGCTGAAATTGTCATTGCTTCGGGTGCCGAAAGTATGGGTAATACATCTTTAATAGCCGGTGCGGCCAAAGTTAGATGGGGAAGTAGACTCGGTCCCATCGAACTTGAGGATGTCCTTTTTGAACTGGGATATGGTCGCACAGGATTTGCCCCGGTTGCCACTGACTCAGGTGAGGTTGCTGTTGAATATGGGGTATCGAGAGAGATGCAGGACAGTTGGGCTAATCAAAGTCATCAGCGCTGGTTCAAGGCCTATGGAGAGGGTAAATATAAAATTGGAGAAGAGATTATGGCCATGGAGGTGCCCCAAAAAAAAGCCCCCCCCATCGTCTTTGACAGGGATGAGCAGCCGAGAAAGGATTCTACCCCGGAAAAGCTCGGAAAACTAAAAACGGTCTATGGTAGTCCCACGGTAACCGCGGGAAATGCACCTGGAATGAACTCGGGCGCCTCTGCAATCCTTATCATGTCTCGAAAAAAGGCTGAGGAAAGCGGCCTTAGGCCCTTAGCAACCATTGAAGCCATGCAATGCGCTGCGGGCTCACCCAAGTATATGGCCTGTGTTCCGGCCATTACCATTGAAAAAATGTTGGGCAGGTTGGGCAGGACAATTGATGATATGGACCTTATCGAAATCAACGAGGCCTTCGCTGCAGTCACTCTTATATCGCTAAAGATCCTTGCCAAGGATGATCCAGAAAAATGGAATGAACTCCAGGCCAAGACAAACGTCAATGGGGGTGCCATAGCCATTGGTCACCCGGTGGGAGCCAGCGGTGCGCGTGTGACCATGACGCTTATGTATGAGCTAATGAGAAGGGGCGGTGGGCAAGGAGTGGCTGCCATATGTGGGGGGCTATCCCAGGGAGAAGCAGTATTATTAAGGGTATAAAACCGAAGCCCAAAAGAACTTGTTCATTCTTCTATGTGCTAAGATTTGTGAGCTTGTGGCCAAACCGGACCGATTTCAGGCCAATATATATAATCTCAACAAAACTTGACACACCAGGTTTCACTCCCTATACTCCTTTCGCAAAATGGAGTTTAATTACTCCTCCATTACCTTTACGGCATTGTCAGGTATTAAATTTTTTAACTGTACCCCTCTTTAAACCTCATTTATCGGTGAGAATTATGGCACGATTTATTTGGCGCTTTAAATTTATTGTCGTTATGAGTATCTGGATTATCTTTATTATGGCCTGCTCCCCCTCTAATGAGAAAGAAAACAAGGCCCCGCAAAATAAACCTGTTCCAGTCAAAGTGATCGAGATTAAGGCCCGGCATCTCCCGTTGATTATCGAGTCGGTCGGCAGAATTGCGGCCAATAAGGAAGTTACCCTGGCTGCCGAAGTGGGCGGTGTAGTGAAAGGATACCGGGTCGATGTGGGCGATAGGGTTAAGGCAGGGCAAGTCCTGGTAGATATCAATTCTTTGGATTATCAGTTGGCCTTAAATGAAGCCCTGGCAAATCTTGCCGCTGCTCAAGCCAGGTTGGACGTTGCAACCAAGGCCTATAATCGATCCAATGCCTTGATGCCGCAAAAGGCTATTTCTGCAGATTTCTTTGAAAAATCCGAGGCCGAATATAAATCCGCTCTCGCTACTCTGGCTCAAGTCAGGGCTTTTGTGGATACTGCCAAAGAACGTATTAGAAAGACTAAAATTACAGCGCCCTTCGCTGGTTTTGTAGCCGGACGTATGGTTGAGAAAGGTCAGACAGTCGGAGCGGGTATACCTGTTATGACTTTAGTTAATTTAGATTCTGTACGTGTTAAGATCCATATGACTGAAAGCGACTATGTTAGCGTTGATAAAAGTGATCCTGTCTTTATCAATTTAGAAGCCTTTCCTGAAAAAAAGTACAGAGGTAAAATTGACCGGATAGGAATCAAGGCAGATGAGAGGACAAACACATTTCAAGTGGAAATCCTTGTTCCTAATCCCGATCTCTCGCTAAAGGCAGGTATGACCGCCAAGGTCCGTCTGACTACAGGGATAATTCCCGATGCAATCATGGTCCCCCAGAGTACTGTCCTTTACAGGAAAGACAGGAAAGAGGTATTTGTGGTCGGACCGGATGAAAAGGCCGAGGTTCGCCAAGTGGCACTTGGAAGGACAGAAGGCGCTCTTGTTCAAATATTAAAAGGTTTAGCCCCCGGGGACAGGTTAGTCGCAACCGGCGGACAATATCTCAAATCCGGAGATAAGTTAATAATCTCCTTTACAGAGTAAATAGGCGCCATGAATATTTTTCGATTCCTTATACGCCATGGCCGAATCTTCACACT
Organism: uncultured Desulfobacteraceae bacterium; assembly: GCA_964423495.1. Classification (GTDB taxonomy): domain Bacteria; phylum Desulfobacterota; class DSM-4660; order Desulfatiglandales; family Desulfatiglandaceae; genus CAYRFN01. Next base: position 15,603 of record CAYRFN010000071.1, on the reverse strand, counting down.
CTTGGTCATAGTACTACCCATTGTGGCCGGGGTATTCGCCTATCAGTCGCTTCCCAAAGAGGGTAGCCCAGAAGTATCGGTACCCCATGCTCTTGTAATCACACCCTATCCTGGCGCCTCGCCCAATGAGATCGAAAGCCTGGTAACAAACCCGTTAGAGGAGGCACTCAGCAACCTGAAAGATGTTGATAAGATACGTTCATCATCCGCCGAATCTGTCTCAGTAATCGTAATTGATTTTGATGTGAAAGCGGACATGGAACGGTCTCTCCAGAAGGTCCGGGAGAAGGTTACTGAAGCCCGAAAAGATCTTCCTGATGACGTGGAAGACTCTACGGTAGATGAGATCAGCTTTACCGACATTCCAATAATGATCGTCTCTGTAGTGGGCGATATGGAGCCCATACAACTCAAGAGATTAGCTGAAGATGTGGCCGATGAGTTAGAACTGCTTTCCGAGGTCCTATCCACTGATGTGGCGGGTGGGCAGACCCGGGAGATACAGATCTATCTGGACCCGGAGAGGCTTAATCAATATGGTCTGACCATCATCGATGTCTTCAACGCTGTCAAACAGTCTGATATTAACATCCCGGGCGGTATGGTCAATGTTGAAGATCGGCGATTTCTGCTAAGGACCCTGACCGAGATAAAGAACGTGGAGGATTATGCACAGGTGCCACTAATCAGGCAGGGCGATAGAGTTGTCTTTCTTGGAGACGTGGGAATTGTAAAAGATGGCCATGCAGAAGATGTTAGCTATTCCCGGGTAGATGGTGAATCTTCCGTCTCTATAGCCGTTAAAAAAAGGGCAGGGGCAAATATACTCGAAACCTCGACTAAGGTCCGCCAGAAGATAAAAGAGCTGGAAAAGGGCTTCCCTGCCGGTATCAGCGTCTTTACAACTGCAGACCAGGCCAAATATATTCGGCAGGGTTTTGAAATAATGAACAACTCAGCCATAACCGGTCTGATAATCGTTATTATCGTCCTATATTTTGCAATGGGCCTAAGGAATTCAGTCATAACATCACTCTCCATCCCCTTATCACTTTTAGTAACCTTTATACTTCTTAAGGTATTCGGCCAGACTAATAATGATATGGTGCGATTCTCTCTGGTGCTATGTATCGGCCTGCTGGTGGACAACGCCATCATCGTTGTGGAGAACGTCTATCATCATTATCAGCTTGGTAAGGATAGGCTGGCTGCTGTAATACAGGGTGTTTCCGAGATAGCCGCGCCTGTTATCTCGGCCACCTTTACGACCATGGCTGCTTTTCTGCCTATGCTGTTGATGACAGGACCGACCGGTGAATTCATGGGCTATATGCCCAAGACCGTAACTATTGCGCTTTCCGCCTCCCTGATTGTCGCTCTTGTGGCCAACCCCCTTGTCCTGGCCAAATTCATGAAGAGATCGGTAAAAGACGGCCGGATTGTCAGGCCGGAGGAGGATCTTGTTCGTTTTAAAAAACTCTATGTCCGTGCGGTATCATGGGCATTGAATCATCGTTTCTGGATCGTTATCATGATGATCTTGGGTCTTGCATGGGCCATGAGTCTGATCGGCCTGAAGGTGGTGGAAGTCGAGATGTTCCCGGACATCGATTTCGATTATACCTATATCACCATTGAAACCCCGCCTGGCACGGATGTGGAGATTACAGATGACATTGCCCGTCGAGTGGAGAAAATTGTAAAGGATAATGTGCCCGAGGCCGTGCAAGTTGTCTCTTCTGTAGGATACAAAGGTCAAAGCGCTTTTGAAATCACTTTTGGGGAAGGAAATAGGAGCAACTTTGCGGAGATAACAGTTGAACTTCAGGACGGCAAGGAGTTCGCCCGAGCATCGCACAAGGAGATACAGCGACGCATCCAGTCACAGCTTGATGCCATACCAGGCGCTGAAATCCGTTTTCGGCCTCTGGCCTGGGGACCTCCGGTCTTTGCCCCTATTGTTATCGAAGTGATCGGCCCTGAATTGAAGACATTACGGGACCTTACGTCCGTTGTGAAAGAGAGGCTTGCAAAGATCCGCGGCACTATCGATATTAAGGATGATTTTTCAGATGCCCCCCCTGAACTTCGTGTTGAGGTAGATCGGACAGCGGCGGCCTCCCTGGGTGTACCTATGGATATGGTGGCCATGAGTCTCCGTGGTGCAACAGCCGGTCTGGACATTCGTGATTTCCGGGACGAACTGGACGTTTCCAAGAAATATGATTTGAAGGTCCGGTATTCGCCCGAGTCAAGGACTAGCCCCCGAATGCTGGAAAAAGTCAAGGTACGCTCTGCTTCTGGAGAATTGGTTTCACTATCCAATTTTGCCAGGTTCAGCCAGGGGGCCGGGATAAACGTGATCCGACATCAAGACAGACGTAGGATAGTACGGATCTCGGCCCAGAACCAAGGACGGTCGGCGGTGGAGATCACCAAAGAGCTCCGGGAGAGAATGGAGGGTTTTAAGCTGCCTGATAGCTATAACCTAAACTATGCCGGGCAATATAGCGAGACCGAGGAGTCCTTTGCGAGCCTGAAACTGGCCTATATCGTGGCCATCATTATTATATTCACGCTCCTGGTCACCCAATTCAATTCCTATTTTCAGCCACTCGCCATAATGACTGCTCTCCCACTGTCCGTGATCGGAGCCATGATCGGTTTACTTATCACAGGGAACAATTTTTCCATCATGGGTTTTATTGGTCTGGTAGGTCTGACCGGAATCGTGGTCAATGACTCCATTGTCCTTGTGGACTGTGTCAATCGAATTAGAAGGGAACAAGGGATTAATATTTTTGAAGCGATTGTGATTGGGGGTCAGCAGCGGTTGCGGCCCATAATTTCTACGACGCTCTCCACCATAGGCGGAATCATTACCCTGACCATTACAGACAAACTGTGGGAAGGCCTGGGAGTGGTTATTATTTTCGGTTTAGCCTTTGCCACGGTGTTGACCCTTATTGTGGTGCCGGTCATGTATTCACTATTCGAAGGTTTTGGTTACAATGTAATTTCGGCCTTCAAGGGTCCCCGGTGGAAGGAGGCCCCAAAGGGGCGGAGCTTCTTCTTCACCCGGCGCAGGTATGCCCGGATATGGTTTTTTCTGATAATCATAATTCAGGTTGTATTCCTTGGCGTTGGTGTCTATTATCTAAGCCCCAAATTAATGGCGATTATAGAGTCTACAGTGCTCCAGGCCCCAACTGTACTCAAATATGTCATCGAGACATTAGTGTTTATCCTTGGCTTGACCTTGGGTGGGTCAGGGGTTCTTTTGGTTCTCCTGATTCCCTCATGGGTAGGTTTTATATTTCTAATGAGTCTCAGGACCACTGAAGCTCAATATGTGGACATCACTCCAGAAGGCTTAGCCGTTCATTCACCCGCAGAAAAGCTATTCCTGCCTGCCTCTGATATTAGGCGGGTGCATTATTCGCGGCTTACGGGTAGATTGATTGTCTGGGCAGGAAGGCGAAAGATCAAGCTCCGAAAAGTTATAGAAGCCAACAAAACTCCAACCAAAGTTCCACTTAGGGCTTGGTTGGCCGGTCCCGCTCCCGCCCGCTCAGATATTCGCTCTGGTGTGACCTCTCTCAAACAATCTATTGAAGGCATTATGGCACGGTGATTCTCCTATTGCCCCCAAAACCTTAGAAAACAACCCCGGATACCCCGTACTGAAACACAGGGTTATTTACTATAACCCTCCGAAAGAATCTTCATCCATTTCGATTGCCGCCGGACTGGCCCCCTCAATGGCATCCATCCTGCCTCTGGTTCCAGGAAGAATCGTGTTGATAAAGAATTCGGCCGTTTTTATCTGCCCTTTGTAAAAAGCAAGATCTTTTTTCTTGCCCTCTTCGATCTTTGGGATTGACACCGCAGCACGCCAGAGGAGCATCCAAGCCATAATGACATCCCCCATGACATGGAGAAAAGGCAGGGAATGGGCAAATGCCACTTTGAAATCGGGTGACAGGGCAACTTTGCCTAAATGCATGGCCACCTCTCCAAGCCGATTTACAGCAGAACCCACCTTATCGGCCAAATCCTTCAGTTCAGCCATATCGCCGGCAATGGAAACGGTTTGGTGCATTTCTTTCAATAAATGCATAAAAACTGCCCCATTTTTCCTGCCTAATTTCCGGTACAGGAGGTCCATGGCCTGGATACCGCTTGTGCCCTCATAAATAGTGGTGATCTTACAGTCCCTTGCATATTGTTCAACTGGATAATCCTTGGAATACCCTGGCCCTCCGAATACCTGGATTGCCTGGATACAGACTTCGTGACCCTGTACAGCGTGGTAATCTTTAATCACGGGAGTCAATAGCTCGTAGAGATCCAAATTGAGCTCACGTTCTTCATCGGTACGGGAAACGATCGCTTTGGTCCCCAATCCCGCCACATAATAAAAAAAACTGTGCATTCCATCTACGTGAGATTTCATCCATAAAAGGTTCCGGCGCACGTCCGGATGATTAATAATAGTCAAAGATGGGGCACTATGGTTGCTGAAATTTTCCAGTGCCCTTCCCTGGACTCTCTTTCTTGCATAATCAAGAGCCAATAAGTATGAGGCCGAGGCATTGGAGAGGGCCTGGAGCCCAATGCTCATTCTTGCATGGTTGATCATATTAAACATGATCTTCATCCCCTTGCGTTCCTCTCCCAACAAGTAACCTATACATCTGCTTTTTGCCCCCAAGGTCATGCTGCAGGTAGAACTGGCATGGATACCGTGCTTTTCTTCAATGCCTTCGCACATAATGTCGTTTCGCTCACCCAGGGTTCCATCCGGGTTGACCAGAAATTTGGGAACTATGAATATTGAGATCCCCCTTGTCCCAGGTGGATCTCCTTCAATTCGTGCCAGTACCGGGTGGATGATGTTTTCAACAAGGTCGTGCTCTCCGTTTGTGATGAAAATCTTATTCCCGGTGAGGGAATAGGTGCCGTCCTCATTCCTAACGGCAGTGGTGGTTAGGGCGCCCACATCGGACCCGGCTTCAGATTCCGTAAGCAGCATTGTGCCCCCCCATTCACTGGAAGTCAGTTTTTCAACATAGGTGTCCTTCTGATCCTTTGTGCCGTATTTATAGATCATATCTGCGGTACCGTTAGCCATGGTCGCATAATTAAACAACGCCCAGTTGCCTGCCATAAAGTACTCCGCGGCCGCTGCGCTTATCACGGGCGGCGCGCCATGCCCTCCCATCTCTTCGGTCACGCCAAGATTGTTCCATCCACCTTCCAACATGAGATTATAAACTCGGTGAAAACTCTCAGGGACCTTGACGATGCCGTTTTCGAATCGTACACCTTCCCTATCTCCCTCTGCGAGGGTAGGGAGCAGTTCATTTATAGCCAGTGTCCTGGCCTCCGTAATAATCATATCGCACATTTTCCTGTCATAACTGCTGTAAAGATCATGATCAAGAAACGCTTCCCCGTTCATTTGTTCCCAGATGACAAAATCGATATCCCTTCTATCTACTAATTGTTGTGCCATAATTAATATATTCTCCTTTTTATCAATGATTTTGGATAATATCGTCCTGCCGGGTAATCGCCGGCTAATTAGAAACTATCAATTCTGATTCAACAGGAGCGACAAACTGTAGGCAATAAATGATTAGAACTCGCTTTTTCGGGGACCGAGTATAGGGAAATCGGCGTCGTGTGTCAAAGAAAACTCACAACCTGATCCATATGTTCTAAAAAGTTCTCCAGAGATAACGATTTAATTTTTGCATTTACCTCATCTATATATTCGGCACTTGACTTTTAGATCCTAATTATTTATTGGAAGCCTCTCGGTATATAATAGAAATGAATTTTTAACCTATGCGTCTAGGCTGAGCACTTTTAGGAACTTGTTCTGCTTGATTGATTATTCGGAACGATTGAACAGATGAATCACATGTATGAAGAGATACTAACTAACCTTTTTAGAATCAAAATTCCGTTACCCGAAAGCCCGTTAAGATACCTGAATTCCTATGTGATTAGGAACACCGGCAGGAGTTTGATCATTGATACAGGTTTAAACCGGCGGGAATGTCTGGAGGCCATGCAGTCCGCATTGGGCACGCTGGGCGTTGACCTCAAGAAAACCGATCTATTCATCACTCATCTTCATGCCGATCATTTTGGATTAGTCTCCGAACTTGCCACCGATTCGAGCACGACATATTTCAGCCGGCCCGAGAAAGAAATCATCGAATCCTGGGAAGGCTTTGAACCCATGATTGCGTATGCCGGAAAAAACGGTTTTCCGGAAGAGGAACTTCGTGCAGCTATCCGTCAGCACCCGGGCAACAAATTCGGTTCGGATTGGATTCCGGAACTGAGCCTCTTGGACGATGGAGATCAGATTTGTTACGGCCAATACCGATTTAGTTGTGTGGCAACCCCCGGACATACAATGGGGCATACCTGTTTATACGAGCCGGACAAAAACATTTTTATTGCGGGAGACCACATTCTCATTGATATCACCCCCAACATTCAATGTTGGTCAGACGACCAGAATCCGCTTAAACATTATCTGGCCAGTCTGGATAAAGTCTATCCTCTGGAGATCGATATCGTCCTGCCGGGTCATCGTCGGCTAATTAAAAACCATCGGGCGCGCATTCATGAACTCAAAACACATCATGCCAAACGGTTGGAGGAGGTTCTTTCCATTCTGAGCCGGGGTCCCATGAATTCGTATCAGGTTGCTTCCCTGATGACCTGGGATATTAGGAGTGAATCATGGGACCAATTCCCGGCGACACAAAAGTGGTTCGCTACCGGTGAAGCAATTTCTCATCTGCGTTACTTGGAGGACAATGAGAAAGTGCAGCGGAAGAGAAAAGATGGGGTAACGATCTTTTCAATTTAACTCCGATAGGAGTCTGAGCCGAATGGGCATGTTGTTTCCGCTCTCATCGCCTCTCTTTAGAACTTCCATAAACTCCTATAACATCTAATCTCCCCTAGTTCTAATGACCCTGCCAGTCAGCATTTTGTCCTGCACGTCGGCATACTGCACCAGGGCCCGTAGCGACCATGCCGCGCGATTGGGCTCTGGAAATACCGTTACTCCCCTCTGAAGAAGTCCCCGTATTAACTCATCTTCTGGACCACGAAAGGTGTAGCCCACAATGGGCTTATCGAGAGTTTGCAGTAATCGAGCCACAGATTCACATTGTGCCTCAATCAGTTTGTTGCTCTGCTCAATAATTTGCTCTTCGGGCACACCCATCTGCTCCAAGGCTCGCCTAACAACCTGTGCCGGCGCGAGAAAATAAACCAGCAGAATATCCGTGTTCTTGTCCTCAAGGAGCACCTTAGGAATATCCGAAAAGTAGGACAAAGGGTTTTTAATAAAAGTAAGATCCACTGGATTGTTTAGGCTACCCGTGTGGGGGACAAGAGGTGCCAGTTTCTGTAATGTCTCAGGGGAAAGGGACGGCAGTCCAAAGCCTGCTCGTCCGCAGGCGTCAGCTGCGGCTGCTCCAGGTCCGCCTGAATGAGTTTGAATCACCACCCTGTTGCCTTTGGGTCTGGGTAAACCGCCCAAGGCCCAGCAAAAATCAAAGAGTTCCGTAACAGATTGCGCCCGGATAATACCGCACTGGCGAAATATTCCCTTATATAGACGGTCCGGCCCTGAAAGGGCCCCGGTGTGGGAAAGGCCCGCGCGCCTTCCTGCCTCGGAGCCACCCACATAGAAAGCTACAATAGGCTTATGGGGAACTATGGACCTGGCCATTTCCACAAAGGCCTTTCCGCGCTTGATTCCTTCAATGTAAAGGGCTATGACCCTGGTATAGGGACATACGCCTAAATATTCCAAACAATCCACAATATCGATATTTGCTTCGTTCCCTACACTGAGCGCCGTACTGAAGCCAAGACCGTATCTTGAGAGGTAGTTGAACATCTGGGTAACAAAGCTCCCACTCTGTGACGCCATGCCGATGTACCCTGGATCACCTTCATGCTGTAAAAAGGTGGTATTCAGCTTCTGGTGCGGGTTGGCTACGCCGATGCAGTTAGGTCCCAGGAAGCGAATCCCGTATGCATTGGCAATTCTTATGAGTTGCCTTTCCAGATCCACGCCCTTGCTGCCCACCTCTTTGAACCCCCCCGAAACCACAATGGCATGCTTAATACCCTTCTTGCCGCACTCTTCCATTATCTGAGGAACGATATGTGTGGGCAGCACGAGCAGAGATAGATCTGGCACCTCGGGCAAATCCAGGACGCTCCTGTACGCTTTGAGATGCCGAATCTGCTCTTCTTTTGGATGGACAGGGTAAATGGTTCCTTCGAAGCCAAGGGCCTGAATAGAGGCGAGCAGGTTAGTTCCCATAGCGGTAATATTATTGGAGGCCCCAAAGACGGCGATGCTTTTGGGATTGGCGATAGGGTATAGGGGACTCTCTTTGACTGACTTCAGCATTTCCATATCTCACCAGAACAACGAATATATCATAGCGTACCAAGTGCCAAAAAAGAAAGCCCCGCTTTGGCAGGGCCCGTTATTTTTGGGGTAAAACCGATGGACCGCAAAAAAATATCAGTATTTCTCGAAAAATGTCAAGCCGTTTATTCCCCATATGCTCGGCTCTCCACTATCATTCTGTATCAAATATCGAGCACATTTGCGAGCCGGAGCCAAGTCCTCTATTCCCCCATTACTTAACTTCAAGATTTTTTCCATCATCTTTCGCTGCTTCGAAAAATCCGGAGCCATCTGATATTTCGCTGAGACGATTTGTATGTCATCGATTGTAATTACAATCAAGTGTCTACTTTACTCCAGCCTGTATTCCCCAGAAAATTGAACGCTATAATCCAGTCTTAAACCGCATAAGTTGTGGTCCCTTTTTCCTTGACCCACAAGAGATATATTCCTATACTCCTTACCAAAATTGAAGTTCTTATCAATTTAACTAAAATATTATCTGGACTATTATGATCTATTTTATCTGTATACTCAACAAAATACGTGATAAAATGCTGCAATACAGAGTTATCGAGACTTCCAAAATGGATAAAAATATCCACTAAGTTATTTAAGTTATTCCATTTAGGGCTTTCATTTATTACTCCGAATTTTAAATATAATGATTTATAAAAGATAAATCTAAGGAGCAGTTAATGACAGAAATTAGGGAACCCGAGAATACCTTTCTCGATAGCACGGTGAAATATGGCGATATCTTCCATAATACAAATTACGCCATTATGATCCATGATATGAAAGGAAATATTTTAGACGTTAATCAGAAATTCATCGATCTGCTCGGATATTCCCGGGATGAAATTCTGTCATGCAAATTACGTGACTTGCATCCGCCGGAAGCCCTTCAAGAAGTAAAGGAAGCAACTAAGAAGATTTCCCAAGACGAATTCGTCAATTTAGAAACAAAATTTCTAAAAAAGAATAGAGAGATATTTCCCGCAGAAGTCACTTCCAGCCTGTTTAAGCTAAGTGGGGGGCAGATTTTGCAGAGTTTTATCCGGGATATCTCCGAACGCAAAAAGGCCGAAAAGGCTTTGAAAGATAGTGAAGAGCGATTTAGATTGCTCTTTGAGCAGTCTATCGACGCCATTATCATTCACGAAAACGGAATAATTAAGGATGTCAATGATCGCGCATGCAAAATGCTGGGATACAGCAAAGACCAGCTTTGTAAAATGACGATAATGGATTTACATAGTGATTCTGATAGTGAAATAACAAAAAAAAGAGTCACTAGGGAAAAAAGTTCTTTGCACTTTGAAACCCAGTGGATCAAGTCCGATGGGACGCCGATTGATGTGGAAATCAGTTCAAATATCATAGATTTCAAGACCCGGCTTACTCAGGGTGTAGTCCGCGATATTACAGAGCGTAAACAATCGGAAGAAAAGCTTCGAGAGAGTGAGGGACTCTACCGCATTCTGGTGGAGAATATCAAATTTGGGATCAACTTAATTGATATCGACCATAATATAGTCATGGTGAACAATTCACAAGTCAGAAAGTTTGGGAAACCTGCTACTGAGATGGTAGGGAAGAAGTGTTTCCAGGAATTCCATAAGCGGGATTCAGTTTGCCCTCACTGTCCCGTAGATAGGGCAATAACAGATAGAAAGCCAATCGTTGTTGAAACTGAAGGTGTGATGGATAATGGTAAACGTTTTAATGTGATGGTTCATGCCTTTCCGATCTTTGGGCAGGATGGCAAGGTGAAAAGTGTAATAGAGGTAGTGGAGGATATAACCGAGAGAAAGCGTGTACAGGACGCGCTGCGAGAAAGCGAAATGAAATATCGAACCATCCTTGAAAACATTGAAGATGGGTACTATGAGGTTGACATTGCAGGAAATTTTACCTTCTTTAATGATCCATTTTGCAGTATTCTCGGATATTCCAAAAAAGAACTTATGGGGACGAATTTCCGACAACACACAGATAAAGAAGTTTCCAATGAAGTGTATCAAGCCTTCAACAAAATATTCAACACTGGAAAGCCTGAAAAAGGATTTCAATACGAGATTCTAAGAAAAGACGGTATCAAAAGGCATACAGAGATTTCCGCTTCCCTAATGAAGGATTCAGAAGGTCATCGAGTAGGGTTTCGAGGCATTATGCGGGATACAACAGACCGCATGCAAGCGGAGGAAGCCCTGAAGGAGGCTAAGAGTGCTGCTGAAGCAGCCAACCGTGCCAAAAGTGAGTTTCTGGCTAACATGAGTCATGAGATCCGCACACCTATGAACGGCATTATTGGGATGACTGAGTTAGCATTAGAGACGGATCTGACCGAAGAACAGAGGGATTACCTGGAGATGGTGAAGCTATCCGCTGATTCCCTACTTGGGCTTTTAAACCAGATCCTGGATTTTTCCAAGATCGAGGCCGGTCGTATCGAGCTGGAAGAGATCAATTTTGATCTACGCAACACAGTGGAAAATATCGTCGAAATGTTAGCGTTCAAGGCAAAGGAAACGGATCTTGAGCTTGTTTGCCATATCAGGCCTGATGTACCTACTGCTTTGGTAGGAGACCCGGGACGAATACGCCAGATCCTTGTCAATTTCATGGGAAATGCTATCAAGTTTACTCAAGAAGGAGAGGTAGTCATTGGGGTAGAGGTGGAGAAGGAGGAGGATTCATCAGTAATTTTACATTTCTTTGTATCGGATACAGGCATTGGGATTCCTCCTGATAAGATAGAGACAATCTTTGATAGTTTCGTGCAAGCGGATAGTTCCACCACCCGAAGGTATGGCGGCACAGGATTGGGTTTGAGTATATCTAAGCAGATTGTGGAGATTATGGGTGGGCGTACCTGGGTTGAGAGTGAGCCTGGAAAGGGGAGTACCTTTCACTTCACGGCCCCTTTTGGATTGGCCTATATAGAGGCAAAAGATGCTCTGCATTTTAGGGAATTGGACCTATCTGGTGTGCCGGTTCTTGTTGTGGATGACAATGCTACTAACCGTTCCGTCTTTCAAGAAATGACCTCTTTATGGGGTCTTGTGCCCGATGGAGCGGAAAATGGGAAAGAGGCACTCGTTAAGATCAAGAAAGCATTTGAGTCAGGGAACCCTTATAGACTCCTTTTGCTTGACTTTCACATGCCGGAGATGGACGGATTTGAGGTGGCAAAAAGGGTGAAAGAGGGTCCTTATGGAAAGGATATGGAGATTGTTATGGTCACCTCTTTGGGGCAAAAAGGAGATGCTTCATATTGCAAGGAAGTGGGGATATCGGGATATTTAGTGAAGCCTGTGAAGCAATCGGACCTTTTGGATGCTATCACTATAGCCTTAGGACATCCTGCAGAAGAAAAAATCCCTGTTATAACCAGCTATACTATACAGGAGGCTCGCAGAAGACTTAATATCCTGTTGGCTGAGGACAATCTGGTTAATCAGAAACTGGCCGTTAAGATACTGGAAAAACGGGGGCATCGGGTTATTGTTGCCTTAGATGGCAAAGAGGCTATTGAGAAGTTTCAAGAAGAACATTTTGACCTTATCCTTATGGATATCCAGATGCCGGAGATAGACGGATTTGAAGCCACGCAAATGATCCGGGAAAAGGAAAAGCAGGAGGCTGGACATATACCTATTGTAGCCATGACAGCCCACGCTACAAAGAAAGACCGTGAAAGCTGTCTTCAGGCAGGAATGGATGACTATGTATCCAAGCCGATCAAGGTTGAAGAACTTTTTACGGTAATAGAAAAATCGGTTAGCGGACTGAAAAGTTAAAAAAGGATCATATCTTAATTATCAATCACTATTATCTTCTGGTTGAGACCCCTGAGACGAATTCAGGTGAGCCTCCCCAACCAAAGGTCAGGGCATTTCGGATATCAGGCCGGCATACAGAGCAGTGCCTTGATCTTTGTTTCGAATATGTTGGCCGCAAAGGCGGGTCTCATGACCAGTGCCGTATCAGCGCCATGCCCGCTGCCGCCAATGACCACTACTTCTTCATCCGGTGTGATGAAACCATGCTCGGCCGCCATGACGGCAATCTCCACACAAACCTTTACGCCCTGTGAGAACATCCGTAGGGTATCGGCAATAATATTCAGAGGTATAAAGCCACTTTTGTACTTGCTCTCAAAACCTCTCTCGACGCCGCTCAGGGCATGGAGTCCACGGACAATTTTATTGCCTTTGTTAAAGAGTATGTCGCGGTTTTTGTTGAACTGCTCCACTGCCGAAGTAAACCGGCTACCCGCGCTATAAGTTACGGCAATGATTTCCACTGCATTTGCTGCCTTTTCATTTAGTTTCAAGGCCGTCTCACCTGTGGATGATGCGACCACGATCTTTCCTATGTTCCATGCCTTGCAGCAGTCAAGGGCGATTTCCAGAGTCTTTTCTGTATTGACCGGTCCTTTTTCGTCGAAATAAAAAACCGTACTCTCCATGCTTTTACTCATAACCAATCCTCCTGATTCAATAGAATCGAAACCCCCTGTACCAAAATAAAACCCTGGTCTCATTTTGAGGTCCAGGGTTTGTGAACAATAATTTCATGTTTTTCTCCTGATCGAGGTCAAAACGAATATTCCAAAAACCATTTATAAAATTATCTAAAGTAAGTAAGTTAGTCAAGAAGGTTTGCCAAAGGGTTTAAGCATTTACATAGAAGTGACGAGTGATCTGATGTAAAGTTTGCCATATCAATTGATAAATAAGGACAGAGGAATTTGAAATGGGATTCCAAGCCACAAACAAACTGTTTAAAAAGTACAATAATATCAAATGTATAACGGTAATGGCAGGATATTATTTTGATATCTATGTTGGAAAATCTTAGGACTTTTTCGAAAAAAATTAGTATGATAGTATAAGATTTTTGGCACAGTGCATGGGCACAGTTTTTTAAAAGAAGAATCTAATGGAATTTGTTTTACGTTTCAAGAGTGTTTCCTTCTGTGTATTCCCTCCAATTTAAGATGTTAAAAACATTTTTCTTAGCATTCCTCACCTTTCTCCTTTTCTTTCCTGGAAGACCACTCAGCGCAGTTGAGATGGAGGTATTAAGGGGTAGAGACTTAGATATCTTTTTTAATTCTCCTGTTAGATCTGCCGCAAAGGAAGTTGCTGAAATGTATCCCAAAATCAAGGCTGAGCTTGAGAGCACCTTCAGATGGGACCTGGGCCTGAAGCCATCTATAGTGCTTATTAACAATAGTAAACGCTTCGAGATGATAGCGGAAAGCCCTCTTACCGTCGCTTATGCTGTTCCGAACAGAAATCTCGTGGTGATTGATCTGACGAAGATGAGAGTTAATCCATTTAGTCTTGAAAATACCTTAAAACATGAAATCTGCCACCTTCTACTCCACCACCACATCAATAGGCACATTCTACCGAGATGGATGGATGAAGGGGTATGTCAGTGGGTGAGTGATGGAATTTCTGATATCATTATGAATCCAAAGCGATCCTTATTGAATAAGGCCGTGGTGAGAGGACGAATTATTCCTCTATCTGGACTTAAAAAAGATTTTCCTCGTAACAAAAGACAGTTATTGCTGGCCTACGAGGAAAGTAAAAGTTTTTTGGACTACATCACAGGCAGATTTGGTCGTGATGGACTTCTAACCGTCTTTTATTATATGAAAAAAGGCGAGAATGAATATGCTGCTTTTTTAAAATCCTTCAATGTCACACTTGATAGTCTGGAAGAGGGCTGGCATGAATCTCTCAAGAAAAAAATGTCTTGGCTGGCCCACGTGAGTTTTTATCTATATGAAATCCTCTTTGGTATCACGGCCCTCATTGCCATATATGCTTTTATCAAGATGATCCTCAGGAAGAGAGCTTACATGGCGGCAGAGCGGGATTAGGTATCAGATCTTGAATTTTGTTGTCTATATATTAGAAATAGCTACAATATGAAACGTAACTTCCAGAAGAAGGGTTGATTGTGTTATCCCGATTCAAGACATTATACTTCATACAAAGCATTAAAAAAACTTAATTAGTCAAATTAAGGAGGGGAAAAATGGACCTTGAAGCTTGTTTTAAGATAAGTTATGGACTTTATATAATTACTTCCAAGAAAGGAGACAAGATAAATGGGCAGACAGCTAATGCCCTTATTCAAGTCACCTCGGAACCCCCTGCCATTGCCATCGCTATTAACAAGCAAAATCTTACTAATGAATTCATTAAAGAAAGTAAGGTCTTCGCAGTTTCAATCCTCTCTCAAGATACCCCTCTAAATTTTATTGGTCAATTTGGCTTTAAGTCAGGGAGAGACATAAATAAATTTGATAAGGTTAACTATAAAACAGGAAGAACCGGTGCTCCCATTATACTCGACAATACTTTGGCCTATTTAGAAGTAACAGTATCGCATGAGCTGGATGTTGGAACCCATACTATTTTTGTGGGAGAAATAGTTGAGTCAGAAGTGCTCAAAGATGGCGAACCTATGACATATGCTTACTATCATCAAGTTAAGCTGGGCACAACTCCCAAGACTGCGCCTACCTACCGCAAAAAAGAAAAGAAACCTGCTTCAGGTAGTTACAAATGCACCATTTGTAATTATATCTATGATCCTGAAAAGGGTGATCCTGATGGAGGGATAGCTCCAGGCACACCCTTTGATGATATTCCTGATAGCTGGACGTGCCCGGTATGCGGAGCGAGTAAGGATAAATTTAAAAAGATATAAACTTGTGAACCTTCCTATCCGTTTGCCACCTTCTATATTTTTGGGACCTTGCACTATATCAGATATCGAATATCCTGAGAGATAGTCTTCTGATGGAGGGAGCTGGGAGAATGCCTCCGGCCAATAGGGGCCTACACCCAGTGGGAGTCGTCTATAAAGGTTTCGGTTTTTTGGGGAGCAGCCTTGGCCTTGGGTGGTGGCCTTACCTTCACATCCTACAGGCCAACATGCTTGAGGATCTTTTTTATCACCTCCTCGTCCTCTATCACGCTGATTATTTTCATTTTTCCCGAACATTTTGGACAGGTAAAGGGATTAAGTTCTTTCTCCCGCAATTAGTCCGTTACTAGTACTACAACGATAGTTAGGTAATTATTTAGTTGACTTTTTTGATACTA
>CAYRFN010000070.1:0-19316 GCA_964423495.1 uncultured Desulfobacteraceae bacterium | reverse complement strand
GTCTAGACATAATCTACTAATATAATAAAATGCTCCATGAGTCACCCAAAGATTTGACCTGTTTATTAGAAAGGCACTGAAGGTGAATCCGATGGACAAGCTTGCACAGAAGGGGTTGGCTGATTTGAAGGAGATGGTAAGAAAATAGACCTGATCCCATCTGCTCTCGAATCACAGGAAGAAAAGTGAAACTTTTCAACAACGTCCCACTCGTCATTACTTTTTGTAAAAGCCAATTTTTATGGATTTGTTGTTATATAGAGCTCATGGGTGCTTTCCCAAAAACCAAATTCATTAAAAACAGTATCTCGTCCAAGTAATCCGTGAAATAGAGGATTAGGGGGCATTTGCATTAAATTGATTGGGCACTCAATTATCTTTCCAAATATTTCTAAAGAAGCATTGTATTGATAAGCACTTACTCTGCCACTAGCAGTATCAGTATCGACTCTTTGGCCTTGATCCCATGATCGTAATCCGAGCATTGGATACAGATCTGACCTTAATGTTATGACGCTGGCACCAGTATCAAACAATAAAGGCAAGGATACACGGTTATCTGTTGGTGTTATTAAAGTGACTACCACCAATGGAAAAAATATTGAACGCCCACTTTCATCCTGACGTTCTACGAACCGCAATACACGTTCAAAATCTTTAGTAGGCATAGGTAAATGTCCATACAACAGGATCAACAGGTATAAAAGTAATGAATGGCCTATCAAAAGCAGTAATTTTATTCAGAAGTTCAGACAAATCCGGAGTTGAAGCCACAATCTCATTATTATCGATTGCAACCCATTGACCACCATATTTTTCACGAATATTTTGCAGATTCTTACTTAACCAATCGAGCTCATCCCCTTGTTCTGAAGACTGTCTACTTGAGCGAATAATAGCAGCATGTTCTGGTGGAACAAAGTTTTCTGCTATAGTCTGCCAATATTTGATCATCAAACTCCCGCCTTCTGTCACATACCACTCAAGCCGCATTTTATCTAACGTTTCGAGAATCTCCCCAGGAGATTTTGCGCCAGTAGTTCCCAAGGTAATAACAGGCTCGAAGCTTCTACTTTCTCCTTGTGCTTTTATTGGATATCTCACTTCTTATTCTCCTCAGTCTTTTGAATAAGCAAATTACCTATATTCTTTGTGTGTGCCTTGCTTACAGTAATTGTTGCTCGAAGGCGAGTTCTAATTTTCGTTATATGACCTTCTGGTCCAGGAGGTCCGGGGATAGCTTCGTAAGCTTGTATTACAATTTCGTTCCCTGTGGATATAATCTGCATCATATCAGAATAAAATGAAATTGCATCGGCTGGTTGCTCAAAAATACGTTCAATTTGAAGTTGTTTGGGGTTCTCTTTTGCTTCAGCCATATTTACCTCCTTTGAGCTTAAACATTGTACTCCAAACAGTTTTATTGTGCGGTAAAATCAGCTTATAATCTTCCTAACTTAATGTCAAGTATCATGTATTCAGCAAAAACCAGTTGGTATAAAATGTGTGGCCTGTCCCTTTGGCTAGTTGAACTCTAATGCCTTTAGTTGGTTCAAATTCAAAGGGTGATAGGGTTATATTTGATTGACTATTAACATAAATAGGTGCTACCCCTATTTCACTCCAATTAACCCCCAAGAAATGCCTTTTTAACTCCCTCATTTTTTACGAGTTTTTCTTTTTTCCCTTCCAGGGCAATCTTGCCTATTTCAAATACATACCCTCGATCTGCATATTCCAAAGCCATTCTCGCATTCTGCTCTACAAGGAGTATGCTGGTCCCGTTTCTGTTGATCTCAATGAGTTTATCAAAAATCAGATCCACAAAGTTTGGCGATAGACCAAGCGAAGGCTCGTCAGCCAACAACAACTTTGGTTTGAGCATCAAGGCCCTGCCCATGGCGAGCATCTGCTGCTCGCCGCTTGAAAGCTTACCAGCCCTCTGCTTTCTTCTATTGTTCAAGGCAGGAAAAAGCTCAAATACTTCTTCGATCCTTTCCCTGACTACTGATCCCTGACCACTGGCCACTGTAAAAGCTCCCATCTCGAGATTCTCCAAGACCGACATGGTGGGAAAGACGCGCCTGCCCTCAGGAACCAAAGATAACCCTTTCATAACTAATTCATCGGTTCTGAAGCCTTTGATACTCTTCCCTTCAAACAAGATCTTTCCTTTTTCGATGTGTCCACCTGTTGCTTCGAGCACACCGCTAATGGCTTTCAAGGCGGTTGACTTGCCGGCCCCGTTAGGACCAATCATCGCCACAATCTCTCCCTCGTTCACCTTAAAAGAGATATCCTCCAGTGCTTTGACTGTGCCATAGTAGACAGTCAAATCTTTTGCCTCAAGGAGCAATTTTTCTCCTCCTGCCCAAATAGGCATTGATGACCTCTTCGTCTTTCTGGATCTCCGCAGCCGTCCCCTCTGCGATCTTCTTTCCATAATTAAGGACAATAATCCATTCCGATATATCCATGACCACCTTCATATCATGCTCGATAAATAGAATGCTCTTTCCAGCGTCCCGGAGTTCTCGAATAATTCGCTTCATCTCCAGAACCATATTGGGGGAAAGTCCAGCCGTCGGCTCATCTAAAAGCAAAAGTTGGGGGTCCAAAGCCAATGCCCTGGCAATCTCGAGGAGTCTTCGCTGGCCATGAGACAGGTTCTCAGCCAGTTCGTCTTTCTTTTTCAACAGCCCCACAAGCTTTAAATAACCGATAGCCTTTTCCCTATTCGCATTATCTTCTCTTCTCATCTCTTTTGACTGAAGCAAGGCTGCCCAGAGGCTCTCACCCTTATTGTATTTTGTGGCAAGCATTATATTCTCTACGACTGGTATTTGAGGAAAGAGCCTGATATTCTGAAAAGTCCTCCCGATGCCAAACCTTGCAATCTTATAGGGATTCAAAGAGGTAATTCTTTTGTTATTGAAATAGACATCACCCCTCTCTGGTCTCAAGAAACCAGTAATCATATTGTATACAGTCGTCTTTCCTGCTCCATTAGGGCCTATCAAGGCAGTAATCGCCCCCTTCTTGAGCGCAAAGGAGAGATTATCGACTGCCTTGACCCCATCGAATTCTTTTGAGAGGTCTTTTGCCTGAAGGATTTCCATACTATCTTACCTGAATCTATACCGTCCCAAAATTCCCTGCGGCCGTTTCAGCATAAGAACGATCAGCAAGAGCCCGTATATCATTTGCCTCAGGGGCGCGGCAACAGCGCTGGGCATGCCGAGGAATCTGAGAAGTTCAGGGAATATCACCAGGATGGCTGCCCCAACAAAAGAGCCGGGGAGGCTGCCCATTCCACCGAAGACAACCATTAAGAGAATAATTATTGACTCCATCACCGTAAAACTTGAGGGGTCGATAAAGGTAATGTAATGGGCATAGAGGCTTCCGGCAATGCCGGCAAAAAACGCGCCTATTACAAAAACGAGTATTTTATGCCTGTCCACATTTTTGCCCATTGCCAGGGTTGCTATCTCATCCTCCCTGATTCCACGCAATATTCTACCGAAGGGAGAATTCACTACGCGCCCTATTGTGAAATACGTCAGAAAGACAAATAGGGTTACTAAGATTAGATAAGCCCAAATCTCTGACAGCTTAAAACCAAAGACTGAAAACCCGGGTATGCCCGGAAGTCCCATAGGTCCCCTTGTTAGAGAAACCCAGTTCTTGGCAACGGAATAGACAATCACCCCAAGACCAAAAGTGGCAAGGGCCAGATAATCCCCTTTGAGGCGCAAAGAAGGAAAACCTATAACAACTCCTAACAATGCAGCGACGCAGGCACCAATCAACAGGCCAAGCCAGGGAGAGAGTCCAAAATTCAACGCAAGGAGTGATGACGTATAGGCCCCTACACAGGAGAATGCAGCATGTCCCAGAGCGGGCAGACCTGTATAGCCTACGACGAGGTTAAGGCTCATGGTCAGGATGATGTAGATCCCGGTTATAACCAAGATGTGGAGGAGATATTCCATAAGCTTAGACCTTTGACGTTAGACCATAGACTTAGATCCCTTACTTTGGACCTGAGACTTTTCGATATAATTTATAAGGGCACGCAAGGTTTTTGTTGTATGCTCATGCAACGGTGACAATTTTCCAAAATCGGCATCTTTGAGATATCCGACTCTGTGTGAAAAATCTATATAGTAGCCGAGTTCATAAAGCGAGCTTATTGCGGTGTAAAGAAATTGTATGTATTCTTTAGTATGATTCCTGCTTGATCCTTCCACTATATTTGCAGGGACTGAAACTCCTGCCCTTCTCATCTGGGATGTTAAACCAAACATCTCTTCCTTTGGAAAGGACATCGTGGCATTGTAAATAGCAATTGCCAATTCATCAGCTAACTGCCATGCCTTTATCTTTTTATAATTTCTAGCCATTACTTCTTGTCTACCGTCAACAGTCCACAGTCAATAGTCTATCGTTCATAATTCCTCTTTCTCTGTCTTAACACCCCAAATACCTCCTGGCCTGAGCAGCAGAAAGACAATAAGGATTGCAAAGGCTATAGAATCTTTCCATCCAGCCTGAATCTTCCAGATGCCGAGGTTTTCGGCAATGCCAAGGAAGAACCCGCCGATTACTGCGCCTGGGATGCTCCCGATCCCACCAATGATGGAGGCGATGATCCCCTTCAGGATGGCACTAAAACCCATAGTAGGCTCAATATTTGTTTCAAGAGATATAAGAATTCCGGCGGCCCCGGCAAGGGCAGAGCCGATGGCAAAGGAGGCAAAGATGGTTTTCTCAGGGTATATACCCACAACGCTTGCCGCAAGCGGGTCATCAGAAACAGCCCGCATGGCCTTGCCGAGTTTTGTCCTCTGAACAAATAGCCATAAGATGGCTAACAACAAGCAACCGACAACGAAAATCAGGATCTGTATATCCGTAATCACTGCCCCGAATATATGATGACCTTCCTTCACAGGGCCCGTTCTCAAGGTGAGTATCTGGGCACCGTAGATCAATTGGATGAGATTCTGGAGGAAGATAAAGACACCAAAGGAGGCAATAAGGAAAACTAAGTTAGGGGCTTTCTGCCTGCGCAGAGGAGAATAGACGAACCTGTCAATGGATACGCCAATGACACTCGCCAGGATTGAGGCAAAAAAAAACTAATTATGGCATTTAGGCCAAAGGAGATCGAGAAGGTATAAGCTAAATAAGCACCGGCAGTATAAACTACACCGTGAGCAAAATGAAAAAACTTAACGGTGCGATAAATCACAACAAAGCCCATTGCAACAAGAGCATATATGCTGCTAGCTATGAGACTATTTATTATTAATTGTTCTATCATAAGGTTTTAAAATGATCCATCAATAACTTTCATCTTCCCAGATTTATCATTTCGGAATCGTGAAAGTTTCCTGTTTAGGTGTATCAAATGAAATTTTTATTTTTAAAGGGTCAATTAAGCTAAAATCTAGTTTATTATTGACAACACGCTCCCAATGCTCTCTACAATCTTTCGATGAATCCTTACATAGTTTTTCATTTGGGCAATTTATTCCATTTTCGCAAATTGGTGTACCTTCCACTTTTTTACATATACCATCTTTAGCATTCCAGTCATACTTACATGTGATTTTTAGAATATTCTGCTCATCCCCCTTCCCCCAATCAATATTTTTTACATTTGCAGAAGGGCGTTTTTCATTTCCTTCTCTGCCCCAATCCTGCAATTTATCGCAAAGTGCTAATAGAAAGGCAATGGGATTATCTTTAAACCTTAACTGTGGAGGATATTTTAGATAAAAAGGTTCAAATTGACCATCTTTTATTTGGAATATAAGATTATGTAACATCATAGCTTCTGCAGCCATAAAGACTGCTTTAAGTTCTTCTGGCTCATATTGTATAGTTTTCTTCTTTTTTTTCCCCCCCATAAAACAACTCGATAGAAAGGCTATTGTACTTACTACACCATGATCACAATTTTGGACTATTAATTTTAAGGTCTCTTTTGAAACAAGAAGTGGCCATTGGGATATATTACCTTTTATTTTGTTCTCAAGTTGAGATACCTCTGTGCAGCCACCTTCTTGGGCGGATCTTAATAGCTGAAAATAGAAGATAGTGATATTATGGGAAACATATTTTTGTACAAATTCACTATCTATATCTAACCTGAACTCCTCAAGATTTGCAAATATACTAAATATCTTTTCAGTAACTTCATTCAGCTTTTGGATAGGCATTGAAAAATCATGATAACTTGCTGCTGCAGCCCAGGAGAAAGGCAAGTGATTGTAATCGTTATCATTATTAATGAGTTTTTCTGCTTTCAAGAAATTTCTGATTTCATCCTTTTCTTCATTTCCTAATAACTTAGCAAGCAAAGCCATTCCTAAAAGGTATACATTTGCCGAATGAATCAGGTGGTCGCGGTATTCTTTAAGCCAGAATAAAAGCCTCTCGGCTTCATTGAAATTAATAAATATACTTGATTGTAATTTCCCCTCGTAAGCCCGACGCCAAAGAAGCTCCATAAGCTTTAAGGCTAATTTATCTTTTGGCATTTCAGCAAGATTAACAGAATCGATAAAATTAAGAATCACCTTCTCTGCAATACCAAATTCTGGACCTACAATTAAGGTGTCTTTATTATTTTGCAAAATTTTCAGATTAAAAACATCCTTAAGATCTTTTCGATTATTTTCAAACTCTATCACTTTGTCATAGGCAATTAACAAAGGAGTGGCTACCAATGAGGCAAGTATTTTAAATGGTTTTTCTATAGATTGTTCCAATTGGTCTTGGAGGAAACCATTTATATTTTTAGTAAATACTACATTATCTCCCTGATAGATCTTTAATTCCAAATAACAGACTCCAATACATCTTGGGCCTTCGTGGCAGAAATAGCCTGCAGTAGGCAAGAAAAGGAAGTAATTCATCTTTTTTCTTAAAGTTTTTTTCTCTTCGCTTGAATATTTATATTTCTTAGTTTTTTCTTTAATTTTAAGGATAAGTTTCTTAGGTTCCTTTTCATTATTATGAATCCAACAATACCACTGCTGGTATATATTTGATGGTTTTTCCACGTTTTTGGGTTTCGTTATAATAAGTTTTTGATATGGTCCAGTTCCTTCTAGTATTAATTTCCTTAGGTTAGGATAAAGCGTTATTTCATCACTAGGCTCAACAGTTCTACCACTAAATTGTTCATCCAAGCTCTCTTTTGAAAAGACATTTGGTCTGCGCTCACTAAACTCCTCCTCGTTTATTAATTTCTTTAGAGCTTTCTTCTGACGAGGCTCCCAGTCTCCTAGTAAAAAATGAACTTCCAGTTGTCCAAAATCCTCAAATCCTTCAACCTCTCTTCTAAAATAGCATATATGCCCTCTTTTTATTTCAAGTTTATAATTATTGTAGAGTTTTCTTGTTGCTATTTCTGCAATTTGATTCAATAAGTTCTTTTCTAATGCTTTTTTAGCATTTTTCCAAAATGACTCTATGCAGTAGTCCTTTCTTTTTTCATTTGAAAAATACTTTATAATTTTTTCTTGAACTTCTATGCATTCTATCTTTAGAGAATTTATTAGAGCATTTATATCATTCACCTTAAAAACCTCTTTTTGTCAATTATGGGGAACTTGTGGAGTTCGATGCTTCATGATATTTCTTAACTTATAATAAGCATCTATTATAATATCCTTTTTTAATGAGGTTAAATTTATAAATGAATTAACATCACCTTTTGATAAACTGCAAAGATGTTCTTTCTCACTTGTAATCTTTCCTTCTTTAAGGGCAGTGTGGTAAAGCTGCGTTCCCGGTAATAGATTTAGCAGATTTGGCCGTGGTATAAGATTATCATACTTAGTTATTAGTTGAATAGAATCATTCAGACTTTTCTCAGTTTCACCCGGCAGTCCCAATACAAGAAAGCATACAGCTTCAATTCCAAGCTCCATCGTATCTTTAAGGATCTTTAAAATTTCGTTTACATTTGTCCCTTTTTTGTTTTCATCTAATACCCTTTGATTAAAAGATTCTACTCCATACCAGATTGTATAACATCCTGTTTCTCTCAGTTCATGAATAAGCTGTTTGTCTAAACTTTGAGGTCTCATCATACAGCCCCAATTTAGTTTCATTTGTTCTAAAATTTTCAAAATATCTTTATTCTGATTAACGACCAAATTAAATACAGGATCAATAAAATAACAAAACTCCATTTTTAATTTATCCATCAGTTCTCTAAGTTCAAGCTCTATTCTTTTCAGCGTTTTGATTCTAAAAGAGTTGGAGGGAAAGCAGAATGGACAGGCGTAGGGGCAACCTCTACTAGCATTGTACACCATTTTTTTGGTATTTAACTTTTCGTTTTCTAACATCCATGAATCATAATTTGGAATAGGCAAGGAATTTAAATTATTTACAATAGCAACATTTTGAGAATTTGCGATTTTATTTTGACAATTAGGCAAAACAATTTCGGGAATTTTTTTAAGTTTTTCGACGTCATACTTTTCTTGAGAAAGAATATTAGCAAGAGTTTTTATGCTATTTTCTGCCTCTCCTCTCAGAATTATATCTATCTGCGTGTGCGTGAGCAGAAAATCAGACATTGACGTAGGAAGTGATCCTCCTGCAACCAAAGGGATTTTAGGATACCTTATCTTAAAATCTTTTGTAAACTCTTCCAGAAAGACGAATCCATCTGAATAACTGGAAATGCCCACAAAAGCAACATCTTCTTTAGGATGAGTTTCTAAATTTCTTAGTATGTCAATATTTTTCCGAGCATCATATACAAATACTTGGTATCCGCTCTTAGATAATATAGTGGCAAGTGACGCTACCCCTGGAAGAGGTACCGTGTCGAAAAAATCCCATCCATCGAAAGAAGAATGCTGAGTCGGTGGAATTAAAAAAAGTATCTCCTTTCTCATTATCTTTTATATATCCACTTGTTTATATTTCACGATTTGACCTTCTTTTATAGTTTTAATTGTCATGGGAATCTGCAAGCTGCCGTCTTCCTCAAAACTCAAACTTCCCATTATACCCTGATAAGCCTTGATGGAGATGAGCGATCTTCTTATATCGGATGGATCATCAATTTTATCATGTCTTAATACTGTTGCTAGCATCATCATGGTGTCATAATATGCAGGAACAAGAGGAGCAGGTATTTCACCATATTTTTCTTTGTATGATTTAACAAAAAATGCAATTATTTTATCTTTACTGGAAGGATCAAATTCTGGTGTAGTAAATATAACGCCCTCTGCTGCTTTTCCGGCAATAGCAAGGACATCCGGAGAGCTGAGCGAATTAGAGCCAATTACCTGACACTTGAGTCCCATTTCCCTTGCTTGTCTAAAAATAGTTCCTGCTTCTATCCAACTTCCTAAATAGAGGGCTTCCGGAGAGTGTTTTTGCGCTTTTAATAAAAGGGTCCGAAAATCATTTGTGTCTTTTTCGTAGCTTTCCACGCTAACAACAACACCCCCAAGTCGGTTATATTCATTGACAACTACATCTTTATAGGCATTCCAAGCATCATCATTTTGGTAAAGTACTGCAATCTTTTTTAATCCAAGTTTACTGAATGCAAATTTTGCCATAAATGATGCTTCCTGGGCCGCAGTAGGATAGTTTCTTATTGTTAAATTCCCTTTCTTTGTAACATTTGGGTGGGTTGAACCTGTAATAAGAAGAATCCTTTCCTGATTAGCTTTCGGTATCATTGCAAGCGTGACCGGAGTAATAGCAGTAAAGATGATCCTAACTTTATCAATATGAGCAAGCTTCTCAAAAGCTGCTAGACCAACATTGGCCTCTCCTTTGCTATCTTCGTAAATTATACGCACCTCCTTCCCGTTTATTCTACCTTCAGCATTTATCTTTACTACTGCCATATCAATGCCATTTTTCATCCATTCACCAAATCGTGCTAAATTTCCCGTCAACGGTAATACAGCCCCAATCTTTATCTCCTCCGGCTCTTTTTTTGTCTGGGTTCCAAAGAGTATAATGGCTAAAACCACAACTACAACTACAATAATCCCGATCCTAACCCATAATTTTTTCATGCCTTTTTAACTCCCTTCGCGAATTCTATCAAGAGTAGAAAAAGATCAATATTTCCTTAGGTGAAGCGATTCCCTTTCAGTGCCTCGGTTTTCTGGGCCAATAGAGCATGACATGAAGGCGCCTTTTGGGGAAAGAGTATAGGAGATTTTTGCCTTGTGTGTCAATAATGAATCCGCCTCATGATTTTCTGGTCTGTCGTTTTGGGATGAGTGGATGTGTAAAAGGGGAAGCCAATGAATCATGCTTTTCTCTTTTCTGTATGATATGAGTGCGAATGTCAGGCCCGCGCTTTCACAACCATGAGCTTTTTTTCAGAAGTGTACACCCCTTGATCAGATGTGATCGTAGTATAGTCCAATTGACGGAAATAGGGAAGCACCTGTCGGGCTTTCACCACTACAAATAAGTAACATCGTTCAAAGGAAAAGCTGATATTTCAAGACCAGACCCTATTCACATATTAATTCTCTTTGAGATTCTCTTTACGCCTTCTCTTTATCCGGACGATAGCTTCACCTACCTCATCCCAGCTTTTCACAATGATGAGTCGGCCAGTTTTTCGCCATTGCTTGAGTTCAGTCCTTTCTTGATTCCACGGGCGGTTGAAGAGAATTCCATATCCGTCAGTCCCTGTCAGGAAATCTTTTATGTTCTTAACGTAGTCATCCATTAAAACTTCAAGACTATGTTGATCTTTGGATGTCTTACAAGAGTTTATATATTGATCATAGCATATTCTGTTCGTTAGGAGCCACTCAATTGTCCAGGGGTCACACTCCGCGTGGCGTGCAGTGACAATGAATATTTTATTTTGCTTAACCAGCTCTCTCAGTTGCTGCCGGGCTCCTTCATGTACCGGCATGTTGCTAATATAGCTCTCGAACCTCTGAGCGTCCTCTATCTCGTCAGCTATAGTCGTACGGTCAATGGGTAATCGCCAGTGGGCTATGTCAGAATATTTGAGCTGTATTCCATATTTGCGTTTGATTATGGGCAGCACCCCATCAATTTGGTCGGCTAGGACACCATCAACATCAATCCCAATTTTCAGACCACCCTCTCTCATTTCAGCATGCCTTTTAGATAAGAGTTTGCGGTAAATCCGGTAGAGAATCACTGTCAAACCGCAAGCAAGAACAAACACATAATTAAGCACCGTGCTTCCGCCAAGGTAGTTATACCAACTCCAATAAGCTATTGTCAGTCCCAAGAATATTAATAAAAACAAAGCGATTGCTTACCATCGGCTTGCGACGCTCCCGTACATCCTAATTCTAAAAATCCCAGAAGCGAGATAACCTACGTAAATTAAGGGGTATCCAGCAATATAAAGGGTAATATCTGCACTTGGTCCTTTGAGCATGTATTCCACCGCGAACAACAGATAGGCATAGAAGACAACAATTGCTACGTCCACTAGGAAACGTAAATATTCCGATCTTATGCCATAGAAGTATGGCCGCTTATCCATTGTTCTACTGAAATCAATCCAACTCAGGAGTGTCGTCACGTATACTCCCGCCAATCCAAGTGAACCAAGTAAGTGAGTTTCCTTGACACCAATAGGATGAAGTATGAGATCCTTGTAGAGCACTAATCCCTTAGCTAAGACAAGCGCGAATAGAATCTGAGTAACCCAAACAGAACGCTCAGAAGCCCGTCTCACGCCCTCGTGTACGTGCACAGAATGATACCTCCTAAGTCCCGGGGCTTAAAACCGATACCGATGCTTAATGATTACAACTATTGATCAACACGCCAAAAGCACTTAGCTTGTCAGCATCAAGATATGGGTCGCTTACTATCCGATGAAAATAGAACATGTTTGGTAGGTATATACAGTCAAATCTTATCTGATTAATAGTTCAGAACTCTCTTACAGGCAAAATTACAAAATGGTCTCATTTTGTCAAGGGTTTTCATCACTTAAGGCTTATGAGGACACACCGGACAAACCTGTGAATTGGATGACGGGGTAGTTGGTGGCCAGCAGGAAAAGGGGTCATTGGATGAGCAAATGTCTCGTCTGAGGGTCAGGCCTACTGTTTTCGCAACCATGAGCCTTTTTTCCTAAAAGTGTAAATGCGACTTCTTGATCATTGTGCAATTATTGGCAGGATAATAAAGGCGGCGATGTTATGATGCAAGACCTGCCCCGCGAATAGCAGCGATTGGTTCGACAATTCTTAAATTTCCTTTGTTACGCTTGAGAAGAGGGCGGTCCAACGACCTTGCTTTAGGCGAATTTTGGTACCGTGGTTGTGCCCTGTGCGGGCATCGAAATCGATCAGAATATCACCATTCTCAATGCATCGAATCAAATTCTCGAAGGAAAACCCTGAGAGAACAAATAGATCCTCGTAAAGGAAGTATTCGTGCGCTTCCACGAGTTTACGGTCCGCCACAGCGTAAAAGCAATTCCTTATTTTGGATCCAATTGCGTATCTCAGATCTTCGAAGCCCCAATAAGGCTCTGGATCAATCGGAGCAAGCCCAACCCTCTTTTCAACAGATAGGAGCCATTCGCTAATCTCTGGGTTCCTTGTATCGGCTTTGGATGCGTCGAATGTGAAGCGCAGCTTGGACGCTTGGCGGTCGACAATTATGCGAAACCCACGGTTGGTGAATGCGGTTGCACTTGTTGTCGAGCGAAAGCTCATTTCGGTTTCAGGGTATCTAGTCCCTGCCAGCTTGTGTTTCCATCCATACAAGGGGAGCATAATATTAGGTACGATCCTCGCAGCTCTGGGAGATGGTTCAATGTGCTTGAGTGTTATTAGCGACGAGGTGTGTTTGCGTTGACCCTTAAGTTCCCATTCTTGAGCATTCGGGATCGGTAGGTTATTCTCTTCTATACCCAATAGAACCTCGAGGGTATTCCCCACAGCACCATCGTTTCGAGTATCAACAGTTTTCTTGACACTCTTGTGCCATCCTTGGTGAAATACTTTCCTGATGATATTAACAAGTTCATTTTTTGTGTACAGCTTCACTTCTTAGGCGGCCTCCAGAAGTCAAGAAGGTATTCAAACGTCACACCCATTGTAATGTAGTTGCTAGGCCATCCAAAGATCCCTATTCTATTGACCACATTTGTCCTGTCCCAGATTATTATGTTACGTAACTCATAGCCCCGTTTCCTTAGTTCCCTGATCAATGAAACGTGTATAGTAATTCTTTTGTTTTCCCACCACATGTCTGGCACGTTGATTACACAGTGGGCTTTTACACGGAGTAGAGAAAGGAGCTTCTCAAAAATACCCCCCATTGCTTTTGTATACTCGTCAATTTCCATAGTACCCAGATCACGAGGGTCTTGAGAGTATTGTTCGACTCGGCCAAGCTGCTTGTTATTCCTATCGCGCCTAGATTTGTTTTTTCTCTCTCTGTTTAGGAGGTTAGCATAAGGGGGTGAGGTCCAAATAAGACTAACAGTTTCTGGCTCAAGATAGCTTGTTATGTTTTTAGCGTCATCTTGAATCGCTACCTGCTCGGCAGTGGAAAAGAGCTTGACTTGACCCCCAAGGCGGGATTCACAGAGATTGATGTAATCCTGCTGAAGATCGAAGCCGACTCCGTTGCGGTTCGTGTCGTTGCAAGCCACTAGAGTTGTGCCACTGCCAACAAATGGGTCGAGGACGAGTTCTCCTTCGTGTGTAAAAAGCTCAATTACCTTCTTGGATAGGGATATTGGGAACGTAGCAGGGTGCACATTCTTGTCTCGAATGTCACGAGCTTCGTATGAGAATTGCCACACTCCCAACTGGCATTTGAGCCACTCTTTCGCCTCGAGGCAATTTATGTGCGAGGGAGGGCAGTTGCACGTCCGCGTATGGCCTATGCTAAGCTGTCGTCCGTACGCCGCATTATCCTCTCGGATAACCAGAGGTACAGCCCAATTTGCGCCGCCATAGTTTTTCCTTTTTGCCATTTTATAATGTTATTCGTTAAGAGTCTCGATATCAAGCCCTTTTATTTCCAATTGCCCAAAATTCAATATTGTGAAAGCGGGACAACGTTCTTCAATAATTCAATATCTCAACTTTTAGATTTCCTCTAATCTGTGACAGCTTGCCACTATCCAAGGCCTGAATTCTAAGACTACCTTTCTTAATGAACGCCGGTTATGATTTCCCAAATAAGTCAAAACCACAAAACCCCACCTTTCTTAGGAAAAATGGGGCCTTTAACAATGAGTCCATAGCACCCTCTTACTTAGGGGTTAATAGTTCAGACTTCTCTGATTCTGACAGGTAAAATTACAGAACCGCTTCTTTTTGTCAAGGATTTTGATTGGTTAAACGTTATGAGGATAAAATGGAGAAATATGTGAATTGGGTGACGCAGCAGTTTCTTAGCAATGGGAGGCGGGTCATTGGATAAGCAAATGTCTCGTCCAAGGGTCAGGCCCACACTTTTCACAACCATGAGCTTTTTGGCAAAGGTGTAAACGCGACTTCTTGATCACTTGCAATATGAGCCTCTAAGTCTGCCATGGGGTTTCGATTGGAGTGGGGAGACCTACCCGCATGAAAAACCTGGCAAAGGCTTGTGAAAGATGTTCTCTATAAGGGGGGAGAAGACGAAATCTGGGTTGTGCACGAAGAATAAGTAAGGACTCCAGAAATATGCGCGGAACCGTGAATACCTCATGGAAATAGACAATGCGGATACCGATATTCAATCCTCCTATTTGACCGCTGTTTAGCATTGTGTAGTCAAAAACAAAACCTTTACAGATGTCATCGCAGTAACCTTTCCATGCTCTATCAGTTGGGTTTTGCCCACGTGCACGCATTTCCTCTTGCCAAGTGGCTCGCTCCTCATCAATAGATACATGAGGGCAGAGAATCACATTCTCGACTCTACCTTGCTCAAGGTCGCAAGCCTGAGTCATTACTATGACATTTACACTTATAGCATCTACTGCGCTCTTCAGAACCTCAGACTCGGCTGTTCCCTCTTTCGAAATCTGTGCGTCAGTTTGCCAGGTAAGCACGGGACAATCAAAAATAAGATCGCCTTGCGTCAGTGGTGCGTCAGCATCTGCAAGATCGTACCATCTATCAGTCATCTTTTGATTCAAAGGTTCTTAGGTGAATTGCAGTATTTGGTTTCCAGCGTGGCAGTTTGGCGGTTTCTAGTGTCACAGTTTTCGAGAATAGAACCTTTCGAGGATATGTAGGATAGAATGCACCACGCCAATTCGCCGGTTGTGTTTCCTCTAGATGCCATAATCTTGGACAAGGAGGAATGCTTGAAACGACGTCGTCTGGGTAGCCTATGTCCTCCTCAAGTACTTCAATGACAAAAGGATGCCTTCCTGAAGCATAAATTAACTTTGGCCCCGGGCCATGACGAAAGAGGTACTTCCTGCCTTCCGTCAACTGGACAATACCTGTTTCCCAGCCCGATGCTGAATGGGGGACTAAGACTGCAACAGTTAAGTCCTGGCTCCCCGCAAGAGCAGGCTCATCTCCTGTATCAAGTAATGTGACAGCGTTGTCTTGCTTAACTGTGGCTGTCGCCGGTGTGCCCGAATCGATCCACTGAGTGTCGTATGGATCTTGCCAAAATCTTTCGACCGACCCAATTAGTTCTTTTTCTTCCATATATGCTTTTGCACCTCCTCTCCCGTCAGATCAGCGAATCCTCGCACAATCCACTCACGGGCAAGATCAAACCATGGCCACATACCGTCTGATGACTTATCGCTTCCTATCCCACGAACGGTCAGGTTTAATATGAGCAGTGGTTGTCCAGTCTCGCGGACCTTTCCATGCTGGATCGTTACGTGCAAGCGACCCAACTGATTTGGCAAGGCAAAGCTCGTTCGCCAATTTATTCCTTCAGGTTCGGGCAAAAATCGGTCTTTACTAACTCTCAGTGCAAAATCGGGAAACACATTCCCTATTTCATTTAGATTTGTCCACCCATCTCCCTGAAGAATGTGATTGATATAAGTCATTTCATACTGAAGGGGCTCGATAACACCAAGTTCGTTTTCCTCCAGGAATGACTTGAACTGAGACAAACGATCTTTGAAAAGTTTGATCACTGTTGGGTATCGTGGGTATTCATCCTCTGGCTTAGTCTTTTTCCAATTATGAAGAAACCGATCTCGTTGTACTTGAACGATTCCATTGTCATTCTTATGCACAAACCACATCCGCGGCAAGGGGGGTACGTCAGTAAGATGAAGATCAATCGGAGGGGGTTCTTCAGTAAGATGTTCAATCACAGGGGTGAGAGGGGGGACCTCACGACAAATAGGATAGTCTGGCTTATATTTCTCCCACAGCAAGCCGAAGTATGGAGCAAGCAATGCTTTGATAGGCTTAAAAAGAATGCTACACACTACTTCGATTACAGGAGGAGTCGCATAATCTGACAAGCCTTTTTTCATGTAAATCACTCCAGATCCAATATCTAATCTATTAAAATTATAAACATTTTCAACGGCAATTACAATTCATAACGTCTCTTAACACATATTCAAATGCTTATCCACAAGAAATGTGACCCAAACAATCAGTCAATAGCACCTTCTTGCTTGGGGGTTAATAGTTCAGGCATTTCTAACAGGAAATCTTGCAAATTCCTTCCTTTTTGTCAAGGATTTTGATTGGTTAAGGGATTATAAGGACACAGCGGATTAAGGCGGCTTAGCGTCGATGATATCGGGGATGCCAAAAGGGATCATACCAAGGATACCATGGATGCCACCACCAGGGATACCAAACGCCCAAGGGATATGTTTCATATCTAAGCGGCTGCTCTTCTTGCCATAGGTGCAATTCCTTGATGATAAGATAGGGATAATGATAATCCACCTCCCCAAGCTTCATGATTTGCTCACCTTGTACAAAACCTGCAATGGTCACCTTTCGGCCCTTCCGGTAGATCTCGCTGTCAAGATATCCTTTGTAAAAAGCCAAAAAGCGTCCTCCCGATATGTCAACCTTTATGGGCCTACCTCTCCGGTCCATTTCAGTTTGATATACTTCCAGAAGTGTCCCATCCTCTTTGTTTAACGTTCTAACGATCACGCCTCCTAAAAGAACCGACTTTTTTAGGTAAGCTTGGGGATTTTTTCGCAACTCGGCAAAGGTAGTCCTGGCGTCTACCTCCGTTAAAATATCTTTTGAGATAACGTGGGCGCAGCCGGATAAACAGATGATGCTCGCTATTATTCCCAGAAGTATCCTCATTGTCTTGTCCCCATTTCAGGTTAAAAGCCTATGCCTATCCCAATACCAAAACGGACTCTGGGCTCTGCTGGTGCATAATACTCTTCCACTGGCCACAAGTAGAGTTCTCTTTTGGTGATCACGGGATAGATAAGTTCTCTCTCATCCAGGCGTCTGACCTCTTTGCCCGTGACTGAACCCGCAACAGTAACCTTTCTCCCACGGCGGTAGATCTCTGGATCAAGGAAACCACTGACTGAAACGATGAATCTGCCCTTTGACTCATCCTTAGTGGTCGGCTTCTTCCCAGATTTGAGCGGCCGATGGATCACAACAAGCAGTGTCTTATCAGGAAAGTTCTCTGTCTTAAGGATCTCACCTCCTAAAAGCACTACTCTCCCTTGATATGCCTCAGGGTCTTTCAATATCTCCTCAAAACGAACACCCTGATCTACTTCCTGCATTACCTCTCGAGATATGACTGTTGCGCAACTTGAAATTCCGAGGCCTGCTAAGACCAGAAGCAATACCAAAAGCATTCTGTATCTCCTTTTCTTATTCATCCTTTTAGCCTTTTTCACAGGCATAATCGAAGACTAAGAAACCGGTCAGTTTTTGACAGGCTGTTGCCCAAATCCTCATCCAAAGGCGCTTATGCCTGTCGTGTATGAAATCCCCTATCCGCAGTGAAAAACAAAATCCGTTCGGTTTAGGGGTCAACCTACAACGAACAACGTGCGACCCACAGCGAGCTTCGACTCGATCAAAGTACTAATAACCCAAATTCTCGCCAATCAGCTTGACATGGATGCGGTTTTGGATCATGTGGCCTTCAATGATGCTCCACATGTTGCAGATCCGCTGGGGAGTCTTGCAATCAGTGCACAGTCCCGTTTCCACACAGGGATTTTTCAAGCCGTAGCGGATGTTGTTGGCCGGAGCGGCATAGTGTTTGACTCTGGCGATGGCGGATTCCAGGTCGGGCGCGACCTTGTTCATGCCCACCAGCAGGATGACCTTTTGGGGTCCAAAGGTCATGGAAGCCACTCGGTTGCCCATACCGTCGAGGTTGACTAATTTTCCGTCCAACGTGATCGCATTGGAGCTGGCAATCATGAGATCGGCGGTCAATCCCCGGCGCCTGAGTTCCAGCCCTTCTTCCTGCGGCAGCCCCGGCTGGTAGGGATCGATGAGTTTGACTTCCGGCAGCTCCGCGATGGCCTCCCAGAGTCCCATTCCCGTTGTGGTCATCGAACCACAGCGAAAAACCGTCGTTCCCCGGGGAATCATGCCGATGATTTCGTCTTTGGCCTGGGCGGCCGTGGGTGCGTAGCTGCCCTCCATGCGGCGCTGTTCCAAGTTTTTGATAATCTTTGTGGCCACTTTTTCGTTCCAGACACTCTGATTTTCGTCCATGTCTTTTCTCCTTTTCAATGTGTGCAAGCGGGACCGCCTTTGAGATTAATTGGTATCATCTTGTGTGAAGCCTTGCAAGAGATGTGTTGTTCCCAAAATCCGACATTGATTTAGACGGACCTGTGGGTTGTGGTATTTCGGATCAAAAAAATCTGGTTAGCAATCAGAAAACGATTCTATTTTAGGGACTGTTCATGTCTGTTTACCCTGTAAGTCCTTTTCAGCTCGTTTTTTGCTTATTTTAGACATACCGGTCCATTTGAACACTCCAAGAGGTTGTATTTTTATAACCTGTTCTAAGTACTTGCAAATTCACCAAACAAGGCTAAACCTGCATGGGGCGTTATGGTATCATTGGTCATTTCTATCTTGAACGGAAGTATCCTTTGTCGTATCATTTTATCTCACCTCGTTGTTTAGGTTTTTGTTTGTTACTTAGATGTGTTATATTACCCAACCAACGGGGTTTTTCAACTCATTTGCCTAATTGAATCTGCTGTTAATAGCGGGTTTAGGGTATGGTGGCGCCAGCCGATCATTAATAAATTATCCCCCTCATCTTTTGTATCGTTAAGTACACCCTAATGTTGCATAAACAACACGCCTTAGATATTAAATAAAGAATAATTCCAA
>CAYRFN010000069.1:0-19450 GCA_964423495.1 uncultured Desulfobacteraceae bacterium | reverse complement strand
TCTGCCAGCATAGGGGAGACTAATGAGATGACCTCTTTTGGGACTTCTATTTTATTCCCCTTCACCAAGATTTTTTTGTCCTGTGTTATTTGATTTCAGAAAAAAACTAATCCTCAGGGATTGAATACTTTGGATTCTGCAAATTGTATGCCGGAGAATAAGAAAAAAAAAGAGGTAATATGTCTTATGTTTATAATAGATGAAAAATCATATAGTTATACAAGGTTATAAAAGAATTGATTTCTTACATTTTCGATGAGATAGAAGTAAACGAAAAATTGTTATGGGACAAAAATGTTGATCATCCACCAATTTTGTATAAAGAAGGCTTTGGCACAAAGAATTGGTAATATTCAAAAGTTTTCGCATCTGGAAGGACATGGGACTCTCTTTTAAGAAATCCGTCCCTCCTATAAGTGGATCAAAAACCCCTAAGTGTTAACCATGGATCAAGAACAGAAAGGCAGAGCATGGGGCTCTCTTTTCATAAAACGAAAAATTGGTTGCCGGTTATTTGAGTTAAGTTGCTTTTCAGGCGGGCGGCAACTTACGGAGGTTAATGCCATAGCCACCATAAAGGCAAGGTACTGACTTAACCCTCCGCCCGCCGTAGCGCAGTGATGTCCCTTCGGCCTTGCAGTTGACGTCTCGTTTTTGAAAAGAGAGCTCCATGTCCTGCCATGGCTAAACTGCGAATTTCTTAAAATAGAGTCCCATGTCCTTCCTATCAGACATAGGTTTTAGATCTGTAATTATGGAACTCATATTCAAGGAATCGAGATAATAAACCGGCCAGGCACAAACAGGATGTAAACACTTTTGAATAATAAGTTTCAATTTTTCACAAAACTATTAGTCATCCAACATAACAATGGTTTTGCCGGACAGGCCCGCCAGGAAGGGATCCTTGTGTCCATTCGTATTTTCCGGAAGTTTGGGGAGATGTCTCAATGTAAAATTTATCTGTGCAGAAGTGAGCTCCGGAGGAAAGAAGTGTTCTCTATCTCCAGAAGTTTGGGAAATTATTTCTTCATAGATCTCAATAACGTAATTCATGATATATTGATCAACTGTTATTAATAGGTCATTATTTTGAAGATATTTCCCAAATAGGCCGAGCCAGGCTTCAACTACATGTCTGAAAAGACGGTTGTCAAAAAAAGAATATATTTCAGATTGAGAAAGATCATCGAATATTCCAGGTGATTGGGCTGGCTTTTCGAGAGCATCCTCAAGAGGCGATTTTTTTTGTTTCACCTTGTTAAGTATTTCAAGAGTGTCCACCACATTTTTTTCAAGTTCACAAGCCAGATGGAGAACGAGATGCCATTTCAGAGTGTTTTCCTCAAGAGGGTCAGAAGAACCTTCTCCCATTCGGCTGATCATTTGCCTAATCTTCCATGTTGTATCCTTATAAAAGGGTATTTCCTGGGCTGTTCTAAAAGGAGCTGCATAACCCTTGTCTTTGTTCTGTCTGATCCAAAGGTGATATTCAGACAACAAACTCTTTATATCTCCTTTCGGTTTCATGTGTGATGGAGGGCGGAAGATTTTAACGAGAGACAAATCTTCCATTTTGTCTGTTGGAAGAGGTATATCCATGAACCAGGGTTGACAGATCGTCAGCCGGCCAAAGAGGTTAAGTATTTTTTTTAGGTTCGGGTAGTTAATATGTGAATGAGGAAAAAGGATAACAGGTGAATCGGCCAATTGTTTTTATCCTCCCTTAGCTGTATTTAAATAGAGGTTGAATACTAATGATTGTGTTTATTTATACCATCAAACTGTTTGCCTTTCAAAAAAATACTAAAAGCATATCCTTTTATTTTACCTTGACTATATAAGCTATTTGAATTAAAAAAGTTAGTTTAATTTAGCGAAAATACATGCCAAAAATGGGAATTCTATATTTTATGGAGAAGACAAATCTAATTATTGAGGAAAGGATTAATAAGGCACAGAAGTTAAAGGCAATGGGAATTGATCTTTTTCCTGCCGGATATCAGAGAGACACTGCAATATCTGAGATAATAAAACGTCTTGGGCAAATGGACAATGATACTTTAGGTCGGGAAAGCAAATCCTACAAAATAGCGGGCAGGATAATGTCCCGTAGAGATTTTGGGAAAGCCCATTTTGTTCATATTAAGGATAGAACAGGTCGGATCCAGGCGTATGTCAGAAAAGATAAGGTAAAAAATGAAAAATTCAGCATGTTCAAGTTAATGGACATTGGAGATTTTATCGGAATAAAGGGTCCTGTTTTTAGGACTAAGACCGGCGAATTGACTTTATTGGCAGAGGATCTAACCTTACTCGGAAAATCACTAAGACCTCTTCCGGAGAAGTGGCATGGCCTGAGGGATGTGGAAACGAGGTACCGACAGCGTTATCTAGACTTGATCGTTAATGATCGTGTCATAGATGTGTTTGTTATAAGGAGCCGTATCGTCCATGCTATCAGAGAATTTTTTGTCGAAAGAGATTTTTTGGAAGTAGAGACACCAATGATGCAGCCTATCCCAGGGGGAGCAACCGCCAGGCCATTCAAAACATTTCATAATGCCCTTGGAATGGACCTCTACTTGAGAGTGGCGCCTGAACTTTATCTTAAAAGGTTAGTTGTAGGTGGCCTTGAAAGGGTTTTTGAAATCAACCGGAATTTTAGGAATGAAGGTGTTTCCACAGAGCATAATCCAGAGTTCACAATGCTGGAATTCTATATGGCCTGGGCCACCTATGAGGATCTGATGGTTTTGACAGAAGAACTCTTTGACTATATTATCCAACAGATTTTTGGCTTGACCACTATTAAATATCAAGGACAGAATATTAATTTTAAACGCCCTTGGTCCAGAATATCTTTTTTCGATTCTTTAAGGGATATAGGAGGTGTTAAGGAGGACATTTTAAAAAGCAAGAAATCCGCAGAGGAATTTGCCTTGGATTGCCAGATTAATCTGTCCAAAAGAGATAGCCATGGACAGATTTTGACAAAAATTTTTGACTATTTAGTGGAACCAAAATTGATCAACCCAACTTTTATAATTGGTTATCCAACCGAAGTCTCACCGCTTTCCCGTCGTAATAATAGTAATCCAGACATTACTGATCGTTTTGAGCTTTTTATTGGGGGTAGAGAAATAGCAAATGCATTTACGGAATTGAATGATCCTGTTGATCAGCGGCAAAGATTCGAATCCCAGGTAGCTCTTAGAAAGGCTGGTGATGAAGAGGCTTTGTTCATGGACGAAGATTATCTGATGGCTTTGGAATATGGGATGCCGCCTACAGCAGGAGAAGGCATTGGAATTGACAGGCTTGTTATGCTGTTAACCAATTCGTCTTCAATAAGGGACGTCATTCTGTTTCCACAAATGAGATCCAGATAGGATTTATGTGCTAATGTTCGAATTATTCCTTGGGATAAGATACCTTAAGGCAAAGCGGAAACAAGCTTTTATATCTGTAATTACCGTAATTTCAGTGGTCGGCGTAATGGTGGGCGTGATGGCACTTGTAGTGGTGCTTTCTGTTATGAATGGTTTTCATGCGGATTTAATGTCCAAAATCCTTGGTGTTGATTCGCATCTTCTTGTGTTTAATTTTGAGGGGGCGTTCAAAGATTACAAAGAGGTTGGAACAAGGATTGGTGAAGTAGAAGGTGTGGTTGCCTACACACCTTTTATTTATTCTCAGGTTATGGTCAATAAGTCAGGAAATGTCTCCGGCGCTGTTTTAAGGGGTATTAATCCAAAAAGTGCAGGCAAGGTTATAAGCATCGAGCGTATGATAAAAGAAGGATCATTAAATTCTCTTATAAGTAGTCAAAACGAATTACCTTCTATTATCATTGGCCGAGAGCTTTCAAGACAATTAGGGGCCTATCTTGGAGATATACTGAGCGTAGTTTCACCAGAGGGAAAATTAACTCCCTTAGGCAGGGCACCAAACACCCGAAGATATGTGGTCACTGCTATTTTTGATTCAGGCATGTATGAGTATGATGCTTCGATGGTATATATTTCCCTGGAAGAGGCTCAGGATTTTTTGGGGATCGGGGATCGAGTAACAGGCTTTGAAGTCAGAGTTAGAGATGTGTATCAATCCGATAGGATCGCAAAGAGTATTCAAGATGATCTGGGCAATCCTTACTGGACCAAGGATTGGAGAGTAATGAATAGAAGTCTCTTTTCAGCGATTAAGCTGGAAAAAATTACCATGTTCGTTATATTGACCATGATAGTTTTGGTTGGAGCGCTAAATATCATCAGCACATTAATTATGGTGGTTATGGAAAAGACAAGGGATGTCGCAATCTTAAGGGCTATGGGCGCTACTCCAAAGAGTATTATGTCAATCTTTATGCTCCAGGGTGTGCTTGTAGGGCTTATAGGCACACTGGCAGGTCTTGCCTCAGGTCTGGGCATTTGCCATTTGCTGGCAAAATACAAATTCATTAGTCTACCGTCGGATATTTATAATATCTCAACTCTTCCTGTTCGGGTCGAATTTTGGGATGTTTGGTTTGTGGCCCTGGCTGCCGTTGCCATTTCTTTTATTGCTACTATCTATCCATCTTGGTATGCCTCTAAGTTGAATCCTGTAGAGGCAATCAGATATGAATGAACTTATGGGCTTAGCCTAAAGTGGAATATGTGATTATTGCTGACGCTTGAGAGTATATATAAGTCCTTTACTCATCACGAGAATCTGATTGAAGTTTTAATGGGGATTGATCTTGTGGTGAATTCCGGGGATAGCCTTGCCATCATGGGTGCTTCTGGAGTGGGGAAGTCAACATTGCTGAATATCATGGGAAGTCTTGAGCTACCCACAAAAGGTATTGTCAAATACAGAGAGCAAAACGTATATGAAATGGATGAGGGGGCTCTCTCCCGTTTCAGAAATAGGGAGATTGGTTTTGTATTTCAGTTCCATCATCTCCTGCCAGAACTAAATGCACTGGAAAACACCATGATGCCTGCTTTGATTGCACGATATCCCAAAGAAGAAGCCACCAAGATTGGTAAAGAAGCCCTTGAAAAAGTGGGCCTTAATAGGCGTATAACTCACCGTGCCGGCGAGCTTTCCGGAGGTGAACAACAACGAGTTGCCATTGCGCGGGCACTTATTATGAGGCCGAAGGTGATATTGGCGGATGAGCCAACAGGAAACCTTGATTGGTCAACCGGGAAAGAAGTTGCCGATCTACTCCTTCAGCTTAACAGGGAGGAGAAAATAGCAATGGTTATTGCTACACATAATGAAAGGTTGGCTGGAAAGATGTTGAAACAAATGGAGATTGTTGATGGACAGATTCGATAAGATAGGGGAGAAGAAGCGGTTGTGTTTTTTGTGCTGGTTAATTAGAAGGGGAATGATCTTGCTTTCGATCGGGCTCCTTTTATTTATTAGCAGTTTCTTGAGCCTAAAGGTGGTCGTAGCAGAAGAGAGGGAGAAGATAGCTGTATTGCCCTTTAGGGTTCATGCCTTGAAAGCTCTTGAGCATCTCCAACTGGGTTTACAGGATATGCTGTCCCAGCGATTGGAAAAGAGGGGGTTTAGCATGGTTAGCCCTAAAGTAATTAATAAACACCCTCTGGCTTTTTTGCCGGTCTTTGAAATGAAAGAGCTCATCAAATTGAGTAAGGACCTTAAGACCGACTGGATCATCTCAGGGAGCGTCACTCAGATTGGTAAGAAGTTTAGCATTGATCTAAAGGTTGTTGATGTGACTGAAGAGCGACTACCTTTCTTTCTTTTTGTGATAGCAGATGACATAGATGCCTTTGCTGATAAACTTAGACGTGTTGCAATAAGTATTGACAATCAGATCGCCGGGATTGAGCAGGTCGATTCAGTTAACGTTAAAGGCAACCAGCGTGTTGAGAAGGAAGCCATCCTTGCTGTTGTAGAAACCAAGAAAGGGGATAGCCTTGATTACGATCAGCTTAATAAAGATCTTGGTGATATCTACAAGATGGGATTTTTTAAGGATGTCAAGATAGAAACCGAAGATGGTCCCATCGGGAAAATTGTAACATTTATTGTGACCGAAAAGCCTTCAATTGGCAGGATAGTCTTTGAGGGAAACAAGAAAGTGAAAGATGATGACTTAAGAAGTGAATTAGGAATAAAAATCTATTCCATTCTTGATCACAATGAAATCAAACAGAGCATTAACAGGCTGAAAGAATATTACCATCAGAAGGCATACTACAATGTTAATATCAAGGATATAATTGAACCACTTCCAAACAATGAAGTGCTGTTGAAATACATGATTGCTGAACATGAAAAGGTATATATAACAAAGATCCAATTCTTGGGAAATAGCAAATATGATGACGACGATCTCAAGGATCTGATGGAGACTAGTGAGAAGGGCTTTTTATCATGGATTACAAAATCTGGTTATTTAGATAAAAAGAAGCTGGAGTTCGATGTCCAAAAAATAACGTCATTTTATCATAATCATGGTTTCATTAATGCTAAAGTGGGTGAGCCAAAGATCTCCTTTATAAAAGATGAAGGTTTGCAAATCACCGTTAAGATCTATGAAGGATACGAGTATACTTTCAATAAGGTTGCCGTTGAAGGGGATCTGATAATGCCGGCAGACCAACTTCTGAAAAAGGTTAGTATTGAAAAGGAAAAAGTTTATAATCGTGAAATCGTCCGTAAGGATATTTTGACCCTGAAAAATATATACGCTGATGAAGGGTATGCCTATGCCGATGTCAAGACCAGCACAAAGATTGATGATAAGGCCCATTTTGTAGACATCATGTATGAGATCTCAAAAGGAAAAAGAGTTCGTTTTGAGAGGGTCAACATCGTAGGGAACAAGATGACTAGAGATAATGTTATCCGGCGAGAACTGAAGGCCATTGAGGGTGAATATTTTAGTGGAAAATCGCTCAGGAAGAGTACAGAGAACCTGTACCGTCTTGGATTTTTTGAAGACGTGAAGGTCAAGACAAAAAAAGGAAGTCTCGATGACCGGATTATATTAGATATTGAGGTCAAGGAACGACCCACTGGTTCCTTCAGTATCGGGATAGGGTACAGCTCGAGGGATGAAGCCTTCGGTATGGTTCAAATTGCTCAGAACAATCTTTTTGGATATGGGCAAAGATTGGAGGCATCTGGCAAGATAGGAGGTAAATCAAGTGAATTTGATATCCGTTTTGTTGAACCGTGGCTCTTTGATAAACCCCTATCTGTCTCAGTTGATGTTTATAAATGGACGTACGAATATGATAGTTATACTCGTGACAGCCTTGGTAGCGCTCTCGGCTTTGAATTCCCTTTAGGTATTGATGAAATTACAAAGGGTTCTATAAAATATGGCTATGATGATGCCAACATTACTGACATTTCAGATG
Organism: uncultured Desulfobacteraceae bacterium; assembly: GCA_964423495.1. Classification (GTDB taxonomy): domain Bacteria; phylum Desulfobacterota; class DSM-4660; order Desulfatiglandales; family Desulfatiglandaceae; genus CAYRFN01. Next base: position 12,059 of record CAYRFN010000069.1, on the reverse strand, counting down.
ATGCTTCTTCGCTGATAAAAGATATGGAAGGTCACACTATAACCAGCAGCACGGTTTTTGGGATAAAAAGAGATAGTAGGGACAGGCCATGGAATACCAGTAGAGGATCAATCAATAGCTTGACTTTCGAGTATGCCGGCGGGTTTTTAGGTGGTGATGAGTACTTCAATAAATATGAGGCCAGATCGGTTTGGTATTTCCCTCTTTTCTGGGACACAGTTTTTATTATGCAAGGCCGATTGGGCTATATTGAGCAGAGGGCCGGGGGAAGTCTTTCCGTTTTTCAAAAATTCAGAATAGGGGGAATAAATACTGTACGTGGTTTTAATTATGCCTCTATTTCTCCTATTGACCCTGTTACCAGAGACAGGATTGGCGGTGAAAAGAAGATGATCTACAACCTGGAATATCGATTCCCGCTTTTAAAAGAACAGGGATTAGTCGGACTTGTGTTTTTCGATGCAGGCAATGTATTTGCAAGGGATGAGGATTACACCTTTAGTGGAATTAGGCAATCGACAGGATGTGGAGTCAGATGGTATTCTCCTTTAGGGCCGCTTCGTTTGGAATATGGCATGAATATGGACCCACGTGGTGATGAGCCAACAGGGAAATGGGAATTTTCCGTAGGAGGACTATTCTAAGAATTTAATAAGTATTTAGGGGGTAATAATGAAACACTTTTTTTATTTACTTGTAGGGATTATTTTTATTTTTATATTTCAGCATAATGCTTTCAGCTCTGATAGATGCAATATCGCTGTGATAGACATGCAAAAACTCCAAGAGAGATCAGAAACATTTCAGAAAATCAGAAAGGCTTTGAGACAGAAGTTCGAAGCTCTTCAAAAGAGACTGGATATTGAAAAGAATGAATTACTCAAGTTGGAGGAAGAACTAAAAAAACAGGGCATGATGTTGAGTCTTAATGCCAAGGAAGACAAACAAAAAGAATTAGAAAAAAAGAAACGTCATTATAAATATCTTGCTGAAGAATTTACTCAAGAAATGAAACAGGCGGAATTGGAGGCCACAAAAAAATTTGGAAAAGAAATAGAGGAGGTTGTGGAAAAGATCGGAAAAAGCAAAGGATATACCGTTATCCTTAGAAAGAGGACTATGAGCCTTCTTTATTCTGATAATGCTATAGATATAACGAATGATGTCGTAAAGGCATACGACCAGAGAAAATAATAGGAGCGTTTCGGATTTGGAGATACTTCTCAAAAAAATCGTCCAAGTGGTAGACGGAGAAGTGATTGGAGATGATAACATAATAATTTCAGGTGTAAACTCTCTTGAGGCCGCATCTCCTGGAGAGATCTGTTTTTTTGCCGATCAGCGATATAGAGAAAGCCTAAAGAAAACAAAGGCATCCGCATTAATAGTCAAAGAGAAAAGCCATTCTTTTCGAGGGCCTCAAGTAGTAGTTTCCAATCCTCAATTGGCTTATGCCAGAGTGGCAGGCCTTTTTGCTACCCCCGTGCCCAGATATCCCGGAATCAGCGAGCATGCTATTGTCCATGAAAATGCTAGCATTGGAGCAAATGTTTCAATTTATCCTTCAGTTTACATTGGAAAAGATTCAGTGATAGGAGACGAGACCATCTTATTGCCAGGGGTTTTTATAGGCGAAAGAGTAAAAATTGGAAATAGGACATTGATTCATCCCAATGTAAGTATTTTACAAGACTGTCTTATCGGAAACAATGTAATAATACACGCTGGTACTGTCATAGGCAGCGACGGATTCGGTTTTGTTAGAGACGGAACAAGATCCATAAAAATCCCGCAAATCGGGATTGTTCAGATTGATGATCATGTGGAAATAGGGGCCTGTAATTGTATTGACCGTGCGACTTTTGGCAAGACATGGATAAAAACAGGCGTTAAAACCGATAACCTGGTGCAGATTGGCCACAATGTTAGTATTGGCAAGGATACAATTGTTGTGGCACAGGCAGGGATCTCTGGAAGTGTTAATATTGGCCGTGAGGTAATTATAGGGGGACAGGTTGGAATTTCTGACCATCTGATGATTGGAGATCGGGCCATGATTGGATCACAGTCAGGAGTTGCAAAGTCCGTTTCTCCTGGAGAAGTGGTTTCAGGGTCTCCGACAATGCCACATCGCCTTTGGCTGAGAACTTCTGGATTGATAACTCGACTCCCACAAATCAATGAACGTTTGCGAAATCTTGAAAAAAGAATGGAAAAACTGGAGAAAGGGTAACTTTTACTATGGAACTGCCTTTAGTTTATAAAGATATAATAAAAATACTTCCTCACAGGTATCCATTTTTACTGGTCGACAGGATTATTGAATTGGAACTTTGGAAAAGAGTAGTAGGTCTTAAGAATGTTACCTTAAACGAACATTTTTTCCAGGGTCATTTCCCGGGTAATCCCATTATGCCCGGAGTCCTTATTATTGAGGCAATGGCCCAGGTCGGAGGTATCCTGGCTCGACTGTCAGTTAAAGGAATTCTTGAAGAAAAAAAAGATGGTTCGATCTACTTTATATCCATGGACAATGTTAAATTTCGCAAACCAGTCGTTCCTGGAGATAAGCTTAGGTTAGAACTAAAGGCCCTAAGAACAGGATCAAAAGTCTGGAAGATGGCCGGAAAGTCCTTTGTAGAAAAGGAACTTGTTGCTGAAGCGGAACTTGTTGCAACAATCGGTTGACGGTTAATATTTGTTTTATTGATTTGATAAATTATCCTTCCGACCATTTCAATGTTTAACCATTTTACTATCAAACTAAATTTTAGAGGCATGTTATGGAAATTCACCCTTCAGCAGTGGTAAGTCCCAGTGCTGAACTCGGATCAGGGGTTAAAATTGGCCCGTATAGTATCATCGGAGAGCATGTCAGCATCGGACGTAATACAGTAATCAAGGCCCATGTCTTTATTGAGGGGCATACGCAAATAGGAGAAAGAAACAGGATATATCCTTTTTCTTCCATAGGTACCCCCCCTCAAGATATAACTTATCGTGGAGAAGATACGCATGTAATAATAGGTAATGATAATGTGATAAGAGAATATGTTACAATAAACCGAGCAACAACCAAAGAGAAATGGAAAACTGTTATAGGCAACAATAATTTTATAATGGCTTATGCACATATTGCTCATGACTGTTTTCTCGGAGACAGAGTAATTATGTCCAATGTGGCAACCCTTGGTGGTCATATAACCATTGGAGACCAAGCGATATTGGGCGGGCTTGTTGCTGTTCATCAATTTGTCCGAATAGGTTCCTATGCATTCGTTGGAGGCAAAACAGCTGTTGATAGAGATGTGCCCCCGTTTATGTTTGCGGCAGGACCGAGAGCAAGGCTGTATGGCATTAACCGGAAGGGTTTGGATCGAACGGGATTTTCACAGGAGACTATAGATAGCCTGAAAAAGGCATATAGAATTATTTGGAAGAGTAACAGGAGGTTTAGTGAGGGGATAAAACAGGCCAGAAATGAGTTAAAACCGTTACCTGAATTGGATCTGCTTTTAAACTTTTTTAACGGTTCAAAAAGGGGAGTCTTGAGATAAAGAGGGCCCATGCCCTTCTTATGGAATTATTTATGAGAAATCGTCTTTCAGACACCGGCATAGCGTCCTTAAGATTTATAGGTTAAAGATTTTCAGATTTTCTATTAATGCGAACACTTTTGAATGATACCAAATTGTTACACATTTTGAATGTTGTCAATCATCACGATGCCCGAAAATAGTGAAACTATTGGTCTAATTGCAGGTGGGGGGCAGTTCCCATTGATGGTTGCAGAGGCCGCAAGAAAACAGTGCTTAAGTGTGGTGGCAGTGGCTCACCTCGGCGAGACAGATCCGGCATTGTCAGAAAAGGTCGATGAGATCGTTTGGATTAAACTCGGACAATTGGGTCGATTGATAAAAGCACTAAGAAAAAAGGGTATTCAAAAGGCCTTAATGGCAGGTTCGATCAACAAGAAACGAATGTTTGAGAACATCAGGCCTGACCTGAAGGGACTTACAGTTATGTCAAAACTGGCCGTCTTTCATGATGACGATATCCTTGGAGCAGTGGCCGGGGAATTGGCCAAAGAAGGGATAGAGATCATCAGTTCAACCTCACACTTACCAGAATTGGTAACTCCGGTAAAATGCTTCACCAAAAAGAAACCCAGTAAGGCTGAGAAAGATGACATTCTATTTGGATGGAAAATTGCAAAAGAGTTGGGCCGTCTGGATATTGGTCAGTGTGTTGTGGTAAGAAGGAAAACGGTTTTGGCCTTAGAGGCGATGGAAGGCACTGATGAGACTATTATTAGGGGTGGAAAACTGGCCATGGAAAAGGCTGTTGTTGTTAAAGTGAGCAAGCCCGAGCAGGACCTGCGCTTTGACCTGCCTTCTGTTGGTCTTAAAACAGTAAAGGTGATGTATAATGTCAAGGCTTCGGTATTAGCTGTGGAGGCGGGTAAAACTTTGATGTTTGATAGGTCCGAGATGATCTCATATGCTGACAGGAAGGGAATTTGTATCGTGGGGTACGAAACACCAAAATTTCCAAGGAAAAGAAAAGGAAGTGAATCAGCATAAATTAAGAGTTGGTGTTATAGGTGTTGGACATCTGGGTGAATATCATGTGCAGAAATACAATGCTATGCCAGCTGTTAAACTGGTAGGGGTAGTGGATACTAATCCAGATAGGGCAAATGAGATACAGCAGCGATATAATGTAAGGGCTTATAGAAGATATCAGGATATCTTAGGAAAGGTAGATGCGGTAAGCCTTTGCGTGCCCACAGAGATTCATTTTGATTTGGCTCAAGATATCCTCTCAAGAGGTATTCATATTCTAATAGAAAAGCCTATTACCTACAAGCTTGAAGATGCAAATAACTTGGTAAGTTTAGCACAAAAAAAGGGTTTAGTGCTCCAAGTGGGACTTGTGGAACGTTTCAACCCGGCAGTTGAAAAAATGGAATCCCTTTTAAATCGGCCTACCTTTATTGAGTCTCACCGTATGAATCTTTTTACTACAAGGGGAATAGACGTAGATGTGGTGCTTGATCTGATGATCCATGACCTGGATATCATTCTTCATGTTATTCCATCAGAGGTCAAAGAGTTTCATGCAGTGGGAATGTCTGTTATTACTGAGAAAACAGACGTGGCTAATGCGAGAATGATCTTTGAAAATGGCACAGTCGCCAATTTAACGGCAAGTAGGGTATCCAATAAAACGTTGAGAAAGATTCGCGTATTTCAGCCGAATGCCTATCTTTCTGTAAATTTTATCAAGAGGGAAATTAGCGTCATAAGTTTTGATGTTGATGTTAACTCTTCGAGTGATTTTCCTCAGATTACCTCAAATAACATGAGATTCCCTGATAGCGATCCTCTGGCCGATGAAATTTCTTCATTTGTGAACGCTGTTATCAATGGAACCGAGCCGATCGTAACCGGGAGAGATGGGCTAAGGGCACTTAAATATGCCCTTGGCATTATTGACCAAATTGAGAGAGGCTGTAAGAATTTCCAGGCCATTTGCTAATACCAAAGATTTCAAGTTCGTTGTTATCGTGGCTGGTGAAGCCTCAGCCGATTTGCACGGCTCGAATCTCGTCAAGGCTATGGTGCGCTCAAACCCCAACATCGTTTTTTGGGGCATTGGGGGAAAAAGATTAGAGGAGGTCGGGGTCAAAATTCTCTTTTCTTCTTCCGAGATGGCTGTGGTCGGACTTACTGAAGTTCTAAGCAGACTTTACACGATTGCAAAAGCTTCGAGAAAGCTCAAATACATACTGAAAAACGATCGTCCTGACTTACTCATTCTTATCGATTATCCAGACTTCAATATCAATGTTGCCAGGACTGCAAAGCGTTTCCAAATTCCAGTTCTGTATTATATTAGTCCTCAGGTATGGGCATGGCGGAGAGGACGGGTAAGGAAGCTGTCTCGCCGTATTGATCGTATGGGTGTCATATTGCCTTTTGAGGAAGAATTTTACAGGCAAAGAGGGATGGAGGTGGACTATGTGGGACATCCACTTTTGGATGCCTATCCCGAGGATCTGGATAAAGAAAAGGCTATGGTTCAATTTGGGGTGGAACTTGATCATCCAGTCGTGGGTATGCTGCCGGGAAGCCGGAAACAGGAGATTAGAAATCTGCTCCCTATCATGGTCAAATCTGCAGAGATTTTGGGAAAATCTTACCCCAATATAAAATGCCTGCTGGCGTTGGCTCGGACTATAGATACCGAATTCGTTCAAACCTTTATTGTCAATTCAGAAGTTTCCATAAAGGTTATACAAGGAGATATCTACCAGGTCTTGAGTGTCTGCGATGTGGCACAGGTGGCCTCTGGAACTGCAACCATGGAAACGGCTATAATGGGTGTTCCTATGGTCATTGCCTATAAAGTATCTCCTATTACTTTTTGGATAGGCAAAATAGTGGTCAAGGTGCCTTGTATCGGACTTGTAAACCTCGTCGCAGGAGAAAAGGTGGTGCCGGAACTGATTCAGAATGAAGTGACGCCTGATAGGCTTGCCCATGAGACCCTAACAATTCTTGAACAGGAAGATGTTAGGGAGAAAATGATAATGAAATTGAAAGGTATTAAGGAAAGGCTTGGGAGGGGAGGGGCCTCAGAGAGGACGGCTAAGATAGCCCTGGAAATGATGGCAAATAGCTACTGATGGCCTATATATCATAATATATGATATAGATGAACCTTTAATTATGAATTGAGTGCAAGATATAAGACAGTTAAATGGCTAGAATCGTTCTGATTGTAGATGATGAAGTGAGTATTCTTCAGTCCCTGGAAGGCATTCTTTCGGACGAAGGGTTTGAGACTATCTGTGTGGAGAGTGGAACTCAGGCCCTGGAAAAGATCGAGGAGGTAATACCTGATCTGGTTCTCCTGGACATATGGATGCCTGATATGGATGGGATCGAGACCCTTGTAAAGATCAAAAAGGACTATGCAAATCTTCAAGTAATCATGATGTCCGGGCATGGCACAATTGAAACAGCTGTAAAGGCCACGAAGATAGGTGCATATGATTTTATCGAAAAACCCCTTTCATTAGAGAAACTCCTTTTATCAGTTAATAATGCCCTTGACTATTACAGGCTCGAGGAAGAGATAAGCCTTCTTAAACAGAAGGAGAAGGGCAAGTACAATTTAAGCGGTCACAGCAAGTCGATTACTGAACTAAAGGAACAAATCAGAATTGTTGCACCCACAGACGCCTGGGTTCTTATCTCAGGAGAAAACGGTACCGGAAAAGAACTTGTAGCACATACTATACATCGATTAAGTGGGCGAAGCAATAAGCCAATGATAGAGGTGAACTGTGCTGCAATTCCGGAGGAACTTATTGAGAGTGAACTCTTTGGACATGAAAAAGGTGCCTTCACAGGGGCATCCATTATGAGGAAGGGAAAATTTGATCTTGCTCACGAAGGAACTATTTTTCTCGATGAGATCGGAGATATGAGCTTGAAGGCTCAATCTAAAACCTTGAGGATCCTTGAGGAACAAAAATTTGAGCGAGTGGGAGGAACCCGGACAATACGTGTAGATGTTCGTGTTATTGCGGCCACAAACAAGGATCTAGAGACAGAGATTGAGAAGGGAAGCTTCAGAGATGATCTCTACTTTCGATTGAATGTTGTTCCCATAAATGTTCCTCCATTAAGGGAAAGGATTGAAGATATATCTGAACTGTTAAGTGAATTTCAAAAAGAGTTTGCGTTAAATGCAAATCTGGAATCAAAGGAGTTTTCCAGTGAGTCTATTGAGATGCTGAAAAAATACAAATGGCCTGGAAACATCAGAGAATTGAAGAACCTGGCTGAAAGGCTGGTGATTATGACGCCGGGAAAGGTGATTCAGGCCAAAGATATCCCATCCCCTTTTAATAGATTATCGGAAGTGAAGGAGAGCTTTGAATCTGCTTTAATGTTTGACTCATTTAAAGAGGCAAGAGAGAAGTTCGAAAGGGCTTTTATAAAAAGCAAGTTGCGGGAGTTCAATGGGAACATTTCACAGACAGCAGAAGGCATAGGCATTGAGCGGAGCAACCTTCATAGGAAGATCAAGGCCTATGGGCTTGACGGATTCCGGTAGCAGTGAAGTGCGCCCTCGTGTTTGAAAAGGGAATCCCACACAATTTTAAAAGCACCAAAACAGAGGAATAATGCTCACTTAAGGCTGTTGTCTGGATTACTACAACATAAGGAGATTTCAATGAGCTTTAATGTCGATGATTTTAGAGATATTGATCCTGGTGAAAGGGTGCTTATGGGTCCGGGACCAAGTAATGTGCCTTCTCGGGTTCTCCAGGCCATGTCTGCCCCCTGCATAGGCCACCTTGATGCCTATTTTTTGTCAATCATGGATGAAACACAACGCCTTCTCAGGTTTTTGTTTCAGACAGAGAATACCTTGACCATTCCGGTTTCTGGAACGGGTAGTGCAGGAATGGAGACCTGTCTTGTAAACCTTGTGGAACCTGGCGACGAAGTGGTGGTGTGCGTAAATGGAGTATTTGGTACTCGAATGGCTGATATTGTTAATCGCTTAGGTGCCAAGCTTATTCGGGTGGATGCTGAGTGGGGCAGGGACATTGATCCGGATGCGGTTCGAAAAGCAGTTAAAGGAAGTAGTCCGAAACTCCTTGCTGTAGTCCACGCTGAGACATCTACCGGTGTATGTCAACCCCTTGAAAATCTTGCAAATATCGCCCGGGAATCCGGGGCTCTTTTTCTTGTGGATATGGTGACCTCTCTCGGAGGGATGGAAGTCGCTTTGGACAAGATGGGAATTGATGCTGGTTATAGCGGAACCCAGAAGTGTATCTCTTGCCCCCCTGGCCTCTCTCCCATTTCTTTCAGTGGAGCTGCCTTGGAAGTGCTTGAGAATCGGAAAAGTCCGGTATTGAGTTGGTATCTGGACATGGGCATGGTGCGCAGCTATTGGGGAGCTGAAAGGAAGTACCACCATACAGTGCCCATAAATATGATCTATGCGCTACGAGAGGCATTGCGGATCATCGCCGAAGAAGGCCTTCGGGCCCGTTTTGCCAGACACCGCCTAAATCACCGAGCCCTTGTTACCGGGATGGAGGCCATGGGCCTTTCCATGCTTGTGCCCGAGGGCAAACGGTTGCCCATGCTCAATGCCGTTCGGATTCCGGAAGGTGCAGATGATTTAAAAGTGCGTAATTACCTAATCAAGGATTTTGGGATTGAGATTGGTGGAGGATTAGGCAATCTCGCAGGTAAAATATGGAGGGTAGGGTTGATGGGCCATTCTTCTTGCAAGAAGAACGTTTTTCTCTTTCTCTCAGCCTTGGAGACCATACTTAAGTCGCAGGGGGTGGAGGTGAAACCGGGGGCCCTTGAAGTGGCGTCGTCGGTATATTCGGAAGCCTCATGATCATAGCGGCAAAAGACTAAGGGCACTATCCTCATTAGGCTACCTTGTCTTGCGCTCGAGACCTCCTTGTCTTCCTGTAAGTAGTGCCTTCGGATAATCGGGACTCGAGCTAGGAGGCTGAAAATGGATTAGGAAGACAAATACTTGACGGAACCCGTAAACGCCATGGGCTAGAAAGAAAAAAGCAAAAAATCAAGGCGACTATATGGGGTCGCCCCGATTTTTTTAGAGGTTGACAATTAAAGGGAAGGGTCTTAGGTCACTGTATCAGGGAGACCCTGCTCCTTTGCATAAACGTTTTTAATCACCACGATACTTTCAATAACCATCCAGATCGCCAGTATAAATACCACAAAACCGATCAAGAATAGGAGCCAGTTGGAGCTTCTATAATATATCTGGATATTGAGGATCATAGCCCATCCGGTCATGATAATCATGAAGATCATGGGTATAACTGTGTAGGCAATATTGATCTTCTTACGGGCCAGGTAGATGGTGACCACCAGCAGGACAAGTCCGGCCAAAAGCTGGTTTACCGATCCAAAGAGAGGCCACAGCTTTAGGGCGCCCCTTCCGCTCCCGTCATAAAAGGCCAGAGCAGCGGCGGAAAGAACGGCAAATGCAGTGGCGGCCTGACGCCCGGTCAGGGGTTTGATTTTCCAGGCCGTGCAGAGCTCAACCACAATATAACGCTGGACACGGGTGGCCGAATCAAGCGTGGTGGCTGCAAAGGACACAACAAAGACAGCCATAACAGCAAGCGTTATATTGATAGGGATACCATAACTCTCAATCATATTTGCAGCGCCCTGGACAAAGGCCCGGAGGTAGTTGCCCAGGCCCCCAATGGCACCCCAGTCTGCATAGTGCTGATTAAAGGCCGCTGCGCCTGAAAAGAACTCACCTCCCTTGGCAGTATACCCAAGTCCAATGCCGGCAGCAACTGCTACGATGACAAGCGTGGCCAGCACTCCCTCCATGAGCATACTCCCATACCCGATAAAGAGGGAGTCTTTCTCGCTATGACACTGCTTTGACGTTGTACCTGAACTGATCAGGCTGTGAAACCCGGAGATGGCACCGCAGGCAATCACCACAAATAGGAAGGGCCATACGGGCGGCGCCCCTTTGACCGCGAAGTTGGTGGCCGGGGCCACAATAGTCGGGTGGGCCACAATAACACCCAGGACCAGCAGCGCGAGAGCAATCACAAGCTGGTGAGAATTGATGAAGTCTCGGGGTTGCAGTAATCTTTGAACCGGAAGGCTCGCAGCCAGCCAGGATTGAAGGGCAAAGACAATGATGATCCAAGTAATCAGGGTCTGTTTATCGCTGATACCAAAGATTGCTTTAAAGTCAACGGGAACGTAGGCACCGATAACCACGGTAACATACATAGCGATCACGGCTATAATACTGAGACCCCATTCTCTTTTTCCCTTGGTGTATACCATGTAGCCAAGCCAAATTGCAATCGGAATCTCAAACCAGATTGGGATGACAGCTACCGGATAAAGGGTGAAAAGAATAGCAACCACAAGGCCAAAGACTGCGATCACGAGCCACAGTAAAAAGAAAATGACCAGCAGGAAAAGAGTCCTAACCCTCTTATTGACGACATCAGAGGCCAGTTCACCGATGGACCTGCCTTGGGCCCTCAGGGATGCAACTAATGCGCCGAAATCATGAACAGCACCGAAAAATATGGCGCCGAAAAAGATCCAGATCGCGGCCGGCACCCAGCCCCATATAATGGCGATGGCCGGTCCTCCTATAGGGCCCAGGCCTGCAATGGATGTAAAGTGGTGGCCGAAAAGGATGTGTTTCTTGGTGGGGACAAAATCGTGATTATCCTGAAGTGCCGTGCTTGGACAGACAACATCGTCTCTTAACTTGAAGATCTTGCGAGCTAAAAATTTTCCATAGGTATGATAGGCTACGAAGTAACCTACCAACATAATTGCTGCCAAAATCAATGAATTCATAACAATGCTCCTTTCGACTTTTATTCAGATTAAGTCAAATCGTTTTGTCATGAGCCTACTCTTCCCTCCTAATTATATTGTCGTTCGTATCACCTCCTTTTTTTCAAAAATACCCATTAGAATTAGTAGGTTTATCTTCCTGTCCTAACAGTAATTTCGTGGAGGCACCAGGGAAGTTTCAAATTCTGACGTCTCCATATACACTGCCTCAAAAACCCGCTACAATGTATGCAAGGAATCTGAAACTGCGAAACGTCGTGGAAAATATCATCTTAGAAACAACGTGTCAACTCAAATTATTTGCAAACGGCCTAAATAAATGAATATTTTCATATACTCACATAGCATTTATGGAATTTGACAGCTTAACTACCTAAAATTATTAGATTAAACATCCTGCCACAATCCTTAAATACCGCTACATTAGTAGTAGCAAAAGTGGGCTTAAAAATCTCTTGCCCCAACCTTTACTGCGTCTGCCACAGTTAAATATTATTTAAAGATGGATCTTGGCTGGGAAATAGGGTAATATATTGGTAACGTTCAAAAGGCTTCGCATTTAGAAGGGCATGGGAATCTCTTTTAAGAAAGTCGCAGTTTAGCCATGGCAGGACATGGGGCTCTCTTTTC
>CAYRFN010000068.1:0-19480 GCA_964423495.1 uncultured Desulfobacteraceae bacterium | reverse complement strand
TGAGTCCGACTAAAAACTAAATATTTTGATAATCAATAACTTGACAAAAACCTTAGTTTATTCTAATGGTTCCAATATGAAAGAGAGTGAAAATACCCGGCCAAAGGCCGGGGCATTGCTGACCCCTTTTCAACATAGAGTCTGATTGAAGAAAAAGGAGAAATTCATGAAAAAAATTTTTATTGTCGTTGCAATAGTTAGCGGCATGATTTTAACCTTTGGGAATATAAACTGGGCATACGGCGACCAACGAATCGGCGGAGGTTTTCACTACTGGGTAGCCCTCGAAGATATCGACACGGATAATTTGGATGAAGACGGTTTAGCACTTATCCTTTCATATCAAAACCAGATGGCAGGACTTTTAAAATTTGAAGGAAACTTGGAATTTATTGGTGAGGGATATGCTGGGTCTGATGATCCTGTTATTTCTCCTCAGGTTTATTTTCTCCTTGGCAGAGGACTCTATGGCGGAGTAGGCGTTGGTATCAATTATTCAGGCGGGGAGTTTGCCGGCCAGCCATATTTTGCCTTGCGCGCCGGCATAGATTTTGAAATTCTCCCATTTATCTTTCTTGATATTAACGCTAATTATCGATTCGAGAAATGGGATTTTGATCAAATCGAAGGAGATATCAATACAAGTACCGTTACTCTGGGCGCAATCGTAAGGTTTGAGTTTTAGCCAGTTTGACAAACCTTACATCAGATCACCTGCAAAATTCCTTGACTAAGTAACTAATTTCAAATAATTTTCTCTAAGTTTTCAGAATTATTGGTTTTAACCTCCATAGGAGAAAACCATGAAATGATTGTTAACAAACCCTGAGACTCGAGATGAGATCAGGGTTTTGTTTTGACAGTTTCCCTGCTGACTTTATGTTTCAACTCACCCAGAAAGAATTTTATTCTTTGAGATTACAGGTTGCGATCTCAAACCAGACCCCTTTTACACTTGGAGTTTTTAGAATAGTGTCTTTCCTATGAAATTTACTGAGGCTGAAACCAGGGCCAAACTCATTGACGAGAAACTCCGTCTTGCGGGCTGGAACGTCCGGGACACTTCTCAGGTTATCCAAGAGCTGGACATTGATTTATCTAAAACGGGTACCCCAAAGGTAGCAGGGCCTAAAACCCCTTACAGTGGTCACCAATTTGCTGACTACGGTCTCCTGCTTCATGTAAAACCCATCGCCGTGGTCGAGGCCAAGAAAACGTCCAAGGACGCCACTCTTGGGCAAGGCCAACTGAAGAGAAGCTGTGCTCTCTTACTGAACGCCTCGCTCCTTTGATGCGCTTCCGCCAGAGGCGGCGGGACCCGATGATGCTGCTCGATATCGCTGATCTTACGACAGTAAAGGAGTGGATCGAATTCGGGCCTGAACAGGAGCGGATGAGCACCTCGGTCTACCGCGAAAAGGTAGAGGAATACATCCGTGGGCTTGTTGCCGAGAACCGGGTGCTCCGGAAATTACAGGAGGGCGAGGAGATATCGGAATCCGAGGCCTTTTTGGGCCCTCTCAAATACAGGAAATCATGACATTTGTGCAGGAAATAGGACAACAGTCGGCGTAAATGGGGTAATATTCGATTGACATTACCCTATTTATGCAGTAGATTACCCCATTAAAAAAGAGTCCCTAAATGCATTCTCTCAATATGAGGTATTTGGAAAAACTTAATTTTTCTGCTGACCAGGCATCTGTTCTGAAAAAAATCGGGGAGTATTGGGGAAAGCAGGAGCTTTTCTCACGGCAGACCCCCGAAATCCTGAATACCCTTCAACAGGTCGCTATCATTGAATCCAGTGAATCGTCAAACCGTCTGGAGGGAGTGACGGCACCTCACGACCGGATCAAGGCCCTGATTCTAAAATCCATAACGCCTAAAAATAGGTCTGAGCGGGAGATTGCCGGCTACCGGGATGCCCTATCCCTGATTCATGAATCAGCCGAATATATGGATTTTAGCATTAACGTCATCCTTCAGTGTCATTCTATGGTTTACCGCTATATGCCCTATGACGGCGGTCGCTGGAAGATGGTGGATAATGAGATTGTCGAGAAAAACCCTGATGGCTCTGTCAAAAGGATCCGCTTCAGACCAGTGAGCGCTCTTCAGACACCGAAGGCCATGGACACATTTGCCAAGGCCTACAAGGAGGCCATCAATCAACACCACAAAGAGCCTCTGGTGGTCATTCCCCTTGCAATCCTTGATTTTCTTTGCATACATCCTTTCACGGATGGAAACGGAAGGGTTGCAAGGCTGTTAACCCTCCTCTTGCTCTATCACTTTGATTACCAGGTCGGCAGGTACATCAGTCTTGAGAGGATTTTTGAAGAATCAAAAGAGACCTACTACGAAACCCTGGAGAAGAGTTCACAGGGCTGGCATCAGGGAACACATGATGTTTTTCCGTGGATGGACTATTTCTGGGGCGTTCTGATCAGGGCCTACCGTGAATTTGAAGAAAGAGTAGGAACAATCAGAACAGGCAAGGGCTCCAAGACAGAACAGATTAGAATGGCGGTCAATCGCAGGATTGGCCCTTTTGCCATCTCTGACATAGAGTCTGATTGTCCCGGCATCAGCCGTGATATGATTCGTATTGTGTTACGGCAGCTTCGAGATGAGAAGGCGATTATCCTTAAGGGAAAGGGAAGGGGCGCTAAATGGATTCGAAAAAGAGATTAGCCGGGGGACGGAGATCCTAAGCCACACCTCGATGAATAAGGTAATAACGTTTTTCGGGGCTCATAAATGAGTCACAATCCGTTTTGTGACTCATATTGACACTGATTATTGGCCGGTAATGGATAAGAGATAATAAACCTTGTCGGGCAGTGCTATCAAATGAGAATTCCTTGACAAATCACTAAGATAAGCGTAGGTTACCATCATCGTTATTCAGCCCTTCAAGGTAAGGAGGGTACTTTGGCTTACTGTTCTAAAAAATGTTTACTCAAAAGCTTCACCATCTCAATGTTGGTGGAGCTTTTTTATGTCTATTCTGTAAAATGATGCATGCTGTTAAGCAAGAAAAACAGAACAAAAGTCAGAAGGAGACTTGACCGGTTAACAGGCTAAGGATGGTAGAGTTTTTGCTGAGAAACAAGAAAATGATAGCAAGAGTCAAAGGCAGACTTGACCACTTGCTCACTCGATTACCAGCAGGATTTCGCGGCCTGCTATACGGGAATTTATGCCCTAATCGATCAAATGGACAATCTCTTCACATCTCTTGTCCAACGCGCCTTTAGGGGAGAGTTATGATCGAAATCGTAAAGGCCATGAAATCGTAAAAAAAATAATAAGAGTCTACATTCTTCTTGATTCACAAGGGAAATTTTTCTATAGTCTTTCCCATACTAAACAACGTCTTATCACCTTAATTTTCGCTGGTATATCCGGCGGACTAATTAGAATATGGGATTTAAGGCCAAATTTGAGTGCATCGGGGAGCCTGTGTTTATAGATGCTCAACATTATTATTCTGGCGAATTGAGAAAATTCCTATTCTAGGGAATCATGAGACACTTCCTTTTTTTAAGTCACTTATGAAATGGAAAAAATAATTGTTCTAATTGGTACAGCTTGGGGGGCCAAACATGGAGGCATTAATGTATTAAATACTGATCTTGCTATTGCTATTACAGGCGTTCTCCAACCTAATATTTACAAAGTAGTCAGTATAGCCGTGAACCCATTCGTTACTGAATTGGACGAGGCTGAGAAATGGGGAGTACATTTGGTTTCGCTTAAAGAGTCTGATCATAAAGAGTTTATAGAGGAGGAAAGAGCGGAAGAAATTGTTTCTAGGGTGAAAGAAAAAATGAATACTGAAGGGCAAATCCTTTATTTTATCGGCCATGATATCGTAACTGGATTTGCAGCTATTGCTGCAAGTAAATTAGTAGACGGCTCGAAATCAGTTGTTGTTCGTCATATGGATTATTGGTCGTACATGATGTATAGAACTTTAAATGGTTTAGATACTCTACAAAGAGATAAAAAACAAAAATGGGTTACACAAGAAGCGGACATTGTTTTTGCAGTTGGCCCTAAACTTTATGAAAGAGCAGAATTCCACCGTAAAAAAGTTAACAGATCTAGTGTGGTTCAAATCATACCCGGCTTGCCTAAAATCAATGGTTTTGATTTTATTCAACCAAGTTTTGCTGGCATAACATTTGGCAGATTTGACTCAGTAAATGATCGCATAAAATTAGGCAGTTTAGCTGTTGCGGGATTCTGTTACGCTGCCTCAGACCGCAGCCTTGCTCATTTGTACGGAAAGGATCCATCTTTTACTATTATTGGTATTGGAGATGAGGAGAAAGAAAAATTTAAATCTCTGGCAATAAAATACTCAAAAAAAGGATCTGCAAAGAGTAGCTATAGAGTACCCAATATAGTTCCAATAAACTATTTAGAAGACCGTGAATTATTATTTGATCATCTTAGCGAACAAACTGTCTGTTTAGCTTTATCATTTCATGAAGGATTTGGTCTTACCGGTTGGGAAGCAATATCTGCAGAAGTTCCATTAATATTAAGTGAAAATAGTGGGTTGTTTGATCTGCTTGTAAACGAAGGTTTCGACAACCTTGTATATAGTGTTGATGTAGGGGGTGAAGATGCAGATGGCAATCTTCAGGATGGGGATATTGAAATAGTAAGCAATAAAATCAAAGAAATTGCATCTGGTACAATGAAAGCAAAAAGAAACGCGCGTAAGCTTAAAACCAAACTAAAGGATAAATACTCATGGTCAAGTACAGCTTATAAAATATGTTCTGAATTAATGTTGAAGCTTAAACCTGAAATGGAAGAGAAGATATGGCGGGAGGATGAAGAAAAAATAGATAAGTCTATTTTTATTGAATTTAGAAACAATCCCGTTGTGAGGGATATTTTATTGACTAAATCAATTCGCGTATTAAAGGGTGATTATTTAAACAGTATGAATTATCCTGTGACTCCATATGAAGCTCATTGGCATGAAGTTTTTGTAAATAATTGCATAGAGTCTTTAAAAAAAAGAACACTTTTTAAAGATGCAATAAAGCCAATATATTTAGATCCACCAGAGCATCAATATGCATATATCATTGACAAGATGTATTCTGGCGAAGAATTGAAAGAGAGAAGAGTTATTTTACCTCTTGAATTCTTATTTTTGGGAGGACGTAGAAGGAGAGATATTAAGGTTATATCCTTAGCACGGGCTTTTGAATTTACCCTCTTATATTTTTCAGAGGATTTTCCTTTTCTCGAAATTGTCTCAGACCCGAGTGATTCTGAAAAAATACTGTGCGAAGACCTATTTAACATTATAGGAGAAAAGACCGTAGACAATGATTATGTAAATATTTGCACATATTTTGATACAATGGTGGATTATATAGTTAATGACGCCATCTTAAATGGGATTATTAGAAGAGATCAAAAGCATGCAGAGCCAGATATATTGAGGATTAGCAAATGGCTAATCGATAATAGTAAAAAAGGGATTGTCTTGTGTGATATGGGACTTGCTTACCAGGTTCAAAATTGTTTAAATAGTCAATCTTATGAAAAAAGATTAGCCTTAATAAATGTAGAATATACGAAGCCAGTTGAGGTAGGTATTGCATGTAGGAAAGACGACATTATATGGCATGAGATTTGTAAGGAATCTTTAAATCTTTGTTTGAAATCAAAAGATAAATCGATTAAAAAATCTTTATTGGAAACAAAAAGGCTTGTAGAAATTTTAGGAATGCAATGGATAGAGAGTTAATTTTTCCCAACGTAAATCAGTTAGGAGGGCATTAATGATAAGCATTAGAGTAAAACAAAAGAGTTATTTTTTGGCAATTATCATGTTGTGTTTGCTTTTCATAATTTTTTTAGGATGCTCTCAAGAGGAATCTGAAATCAAACAGTATACTTCTGGTGTTCCTGGATTGCTTGAAAGGTTGGATAAAACAGGAGAGCTACATGCGGGTTATGGAGTTTATCCCCCTTATACGAAGGAGAATCCAAATACGAAGGAAGTGTCGGGGTTCAGCGTAGACGTCATCAATCAGATAGCTAAGGAACTGAAGTCCAAAGTAGTCTGGCACCGATTGAACTGGAACACTATGAGTGCTGATCTCAAGCGCGGTGAATATGATGTTATTGCTGATCCAATATTCCAAACAATCCCTCGGGCCCGCGAGTTTGCTTTTACAGCACCATATGCCTACTTTGCTGATGGCATTGCAGTTGTTCGGAAAGATGAAAAAAGGTTTGACAGTTTCGATAGCCTTGATCAAGAAGGAATAATAGTGGCAGTAGGACAAGGATGGGCGAGTGAAACGCTGGTCCGAAGCCGATTCACAAAAGCTAAAATTGTTCCGGTGCAAACTGCTACGGACCTTCTTCAGGTTTTCAATGAAGTGGTGGCAGGTCGTGTTGATGTGGCAGTGGCTGATGCGGCTGACGCCAAAAGATTTGTCCGGGAGCACCCAAATGAGGTAATGGCACTTTTCTTGGAAAATCCTCCTGCATTCATGCCAGCGGGTTTCGCCTTGAGACCCGACGACAGGGAGAGCGCTGAATTCTTAACGGTGTGTTTGAGGAACCTGAAAGCAACGGGCGTTTTGGAGGGGATTGCACGCCGTTACGATTTACCTTCCTATCACTCTTTAGCTGGAAAAAAATAACGGATGGAAGCAATAAATACGTGTGAAATATACGGGGGAATGCCGGATAGACCCGAGATCTACGAGAATGAGTATGACTTTTGGCCGTGGGGTAAGATGATCAGGTTTATTGCTAAATGGATCGAGAGAAATATAGCAGCCAATGCCTGTTTGTTAGATTATATGTGTGGTACCGGCTTTTTACTTAATAAGTTGGTCCAGAGAAGGCCAGACCTCGATTGTTATGGTTGCTCTCTAACCTCTGAATACATTAATTACGCGTTATGTGCTTACCCGCGAATAAATGTAGAACTATGCGATGCACAGAAATATCGACCTAAAAGGGAACCTGATGTCGTCATTTGCACCGCAGGTATACACCATCTGCCATGGGACTCGCAGTCTGCGTTTGTGCAAAAGGTTGCTTCTGAGCTTGAAAGTGGAAAAATTTTCATTGTGGGTGAGGAACTGGTGAGAGACTTTAACGATGAAAAGACACGTCGCCATTCTATTATTGAAATGATTAATGCCGTAATGGCTTTCATGATTGAGAAAGATGCGCCATCCGAGATGATGGCCACAGCGGTCAATGTTCTTAAGGCTGATCTAACTGGACAAGAATACAAGGTTGACATGAAAACAATTCTGAAGATGATCGACCCGCACTTCGATATCGAGGAACAGCATCGGATTTGGCCTGACAATGAGATGGGGTATGGGGATTATGCGTTCATCTGTCGAAGGCGATAAAAGACATGTCTCTTGTGAGGGAAAGGCATGAATTACGATTGGAACTTCGTAAGATTAATGCCATATGCGGAGGCATTCTTGAGGGGGGCCTTGCTTACTCTTGCCCTCACAGCGCTTGTCATTCTGATTGGCACAGTCCTCGGAATATTTCTTGGACTCGCACTTCATCGAAAGCTTCCACGGTTACTTGCCTATCCAATTGTTGACATTCTTCGAGCACTCCCGCCCCTCGTTTTGATCCTTTTCATGTACTATCTTCTGACGCGCCAGGTGATTGGTGTTGCAGTACCAGCTTTCTGGGTTTGCGTTGTGGCCATGTCTTTAAATCTCTCAGCATTCACATCGGACTTGGTCAGAGCCGCCATTGATAATGTACCTAAGGATGCGTTGGATGCGGGCCGAGCACTTGGAATGACTGAAGTAAAAATCACACGGTATATTGTTCTTCCTCGTGTTGTGCGAGAGATCATTCCAGGAATGACCATGTTGTATATTGCGATGCTAAAAATGAGCTCTCTTGCCTCAATTATAAACGTGCGCGAGGTAGTGAATACAGCACAGACTATTATTGCGGACATTTCGCGTTCTCTGGAAGCGTGGATAATCGTCGGTTTGATATATATAATTCTGGTTGTCCCTGCGACATATGGCGCTCGCGCTGTTGAAAGCTGGGCAGGCCGTGGAGAGCTGGGTGAGAGAAGGTTGACCAAGAAAGGATGATGGAAAATATCTGTCAAAAAGGAGATTTGATTACAGTTGAAAAACTCCAGAAGTCTTTCGGAGAGCTTTGTGTTCTTGATGGCTTATCTTTCAGTCTTTCAGATGGAGACATTCTCGGTATTATTGGACCAAGCGGGAGCGGTAAAACGACCTTGTTAAGGTGCCTTGATCTCCTTGAAGACTTTGAAGAGGGAAAAATTACTTATGGAGGATCTTTCGCTATACAAGTAATGCCGGGAGGCGGTTTGAAAAGAAATGAGGGGGCGGAGAAATCGGACGGAGAAGAAATATCGCAAAGTGTTGTTCGACGGAAAATTGGATTTGTTTTTCAAACGTTTAATCTATGGGAAGATCTCTCTGTTCTTAAGAATTTAACCCTGGCTCCGTGCGTTGTGCTGGGAATGTCTGCGAAAGAGGCAGAAAGCCGGGCTGAGCAATTACTTTCACATTTTGATCTAAAAGACAAGATTTTGAGCAGAGTCTGGCAACTTTCCGGTGGGCAACGACAAAGGGTAGCGATTGTTAGGGCACTCATGATGAAGCCCGCTATGCTGCTATGCGATGAAGTTACTTCAGCCCTTGACCCGCTCTTAGCCTTCGAAGTTCTCCAGATGATCAGGTCATTACGCGATGAAGGACTAACGATGATTGTTGTAACTCATCACATTGAGTTTGTAGCTTCACTGTGTAACCGCATGGCCTATTTGGATAATGGCAATTTCATGCAGATCGATACGCCAGAGCGGATTTTAAAAGCGCCCGCAACAACTGAAATTGAGAATTTCTTGAATATCCTGAGAGTTGCAGTATGAAAAATAGAATTCTGTGAACCAAGGGGACGCTGGCAAATAAGTAAATTTTAATGAGAGGGGACGGGACGTAGGTTCCAAAACGATTTACGCATTTGGAAACGGGCATGAAGTCCTACTAAAGGGGGTTGGTTCCGAAATGACTTATAAACGGGTAAGGTCTCCGTTTGACTTTTGTTAGTTAATAAACGTTCCAGGAAATACTAAATGAAGGGTTTTGTCGGCGTCACGGATAATGATTTATTTGCATTTCTCTTCCAGCAGTTAGGGATTGATGAGGTGAATTTTTGTAAGCTAACTCCCAAACCCCGATCTATTAACAATCGTCCTGAAAACTGATTCTAATCAAATATCCCACAGCAAGCGGATGGCGTATCAAAACATAATATATTAATGAAATAATGCCTATTGACATAACTCAGGAAGCCTTCTATCCTGTAGGATATCTCTCCTACAGGAAAAGAATAGGTGGCTTATCAAGAAATCTCGTTGCTTGAATTTCAGAACCAATTTGATTCCGAGGACAAGTGAGTGGAGTACCTGTTCAGGGTACGTTGGCCAGAAGGCTTTCACTGTCCCCGGTGTAACCATGATCGTTATTACACTATCCCCTGCAGAGGTTTGTATGAGTGTCAATCCTGTCGCCATCAAGTATCGGTGAGAGCGGGGACTATGTTTCACAGGACAAAGGTGCCACTTAGAAAATGGTTTTGGCTTATCTACCGGATGGCGACTTCCAAAACCGGGGTGTCGATCGCTGAGATGCAGCGGGAGCTTCAAATCCGAGACTACAAGACGATCTGGGTAATGGCACACAAGATACGCGAAGCTATGGGCCAACGGGATGCGCGGTATCGCCTGGTGGGCCTCGTGGAGCTGGATGAATCCTTCTTTGGCCCAAAGTCGCGTGAGGCTAAGAGGGGCCGTGGAAGCGAGAGGAAAACTACTGTCTTGATTGCTGTCTCCATCTATACCAACAAGGAGGGGATAGAGCGCCCCGGTTTTGCGCATGCGCAAGTCGTGACCGATGCCTCTGCAGAAACGATCTCTCGGGTCTTGGATCGGTTGGGAGTTGACGAACAGGATAAGAAGCTTCTGATCGAGAAGATCCGTAGCGATGGCTGGAAATCCTACGGAAAGGTGGCAAAGGATAAGGATATCGAGCACCATCGTGTGGTGCTGATAACTCCCAAGATGGCAGGCCACCTGCTCCCGTGGACGCACCGGTTTGTCTCCAACGTAAAAGCGGTTCTGAGGGGGCCTCATCGTGGGGTGTCCGCAAAGCATCTTCAACGATACCTGTCTGAAGCGTGTTACCGGTTTAATAGGCGATACTGGGATCATGAATTGTTCAATCGTCTCCTGTTTGCCTGCACGGTTGGAGCTCCAATTACCCGTGATAAACTCCTGGCCCCTGGCAATGGGAGCGTATCCTGAGTTATGTCAATAGGCATATAATGAAATAAATATATTGAAATCTTGGGACTTCGGATGTCTTTAGTTGACAACAAAAAAATGACATAGGAATGTATTATTTGTAGATAAAGCCGATAGTATTGCACTAGAAAATACAGTTGGCCCACATTAATAAGGGAGGATGGTGGCGATCTGACTGTATTTCATGCGCAGACGGGGATATTTAACCACTAACGGTATATCTGGGAAAGGCTCGGTAACTTGAAGGGTTTGTTCGACCCAACTTGCAATAATCTACGAGAGGTTGATGGTTTGAAAAAGGGTGGGCGTTATGATGTATCCGGGTTGGTAGAGGCACAATACGAGGCAGGTTCTCAGAATATGGTTCTTAGGAATCTTTTGGGAATTATTGATCCGGATGAGATGGATCGAGTGGAGGCAAGGGCGTTAGTTAAAGCAACAGATATGTTAATCCGATTTTGGATTTCAGTTTAATTGGTGAGCATAAGAAACAGGAATATATTAAAGCGGTACATGCTGGTATTGACAGAGATTACCAACCCATGGAAGCTTTGTTTTCAGAGATTATTGAGAAGTCGATTTCTGCTCAGATGGATTAATAAAAATGCTGCGCGTAACCTCAGTGAGTGTATCAACGACAGACTGAACGCTAGTACCTGTTTCGATCGCTGTAGAGCTCGAAACGTTGGTGATAAGAGATTCACGGTATTTCTCTAAGTTTTGTAGATAGGGGTTAGTTTCGATTAATGACTTTTTTCGCATAGTACAGTAAGATCCTTTTTGAGAACGCTAATAGTACATAAGCCTTGGTCAACCGACCTGTCTGCGCTTACCGCACGATCAGCTGTAATGTAATACTAATTATACTCTTTATATACTCTATTCGGAAAAATATAAAGCTTTTTTATGAATTTTTTTGATGGAGGGCGTGAAGGGGTACGGGTGATGGAATTCTGCAAAAGCCGGAAGATATTGGGCGATATAGAAGTGCTTCTGCATAGTAATTGTTCGACAAAATTTTTCCATTGACAAAGTATAACTTTAGTTATACCATACTAATATGAAAACAGCGATATCCATAGCAAACTCAATTTTCGAGGCAGCAGAAAAATTAGCCCAGCAATTTGGAATTTCCCGAAGTCAGTTATATGCTAACGCCGTTGCAGAATACCTTCGAGAACATCAAAACGATGGTGTAACCGAAAAGCTGAATGAAATCTATAAGAAAGAATCCTCTGAATTAGATCCTATCTGTCATGCATTTCAATTTTCATCCATTCAGAAGGATGAGTGGTGATGCTTCGGGGAGAGGTATGGTGGGCTACTCTACCTTCGCCTAAGGCATTGGAGCCTGGATATAGACGACCCCTGTTGATTATTCAATCCGATGACTTTAATCGGAGCCGTATAAACACAGTTATTGCTGTTGTTATAACCTCGAATCTTCTTTTAGCTGAGGCTCCAGGAAACGTCCTTCTGTCTAAAAAAGATACCAACCTTCCTAAAAAATCAGTGGCAAATGTTTCCCAATTGATAACTGTTGACAAGTCATTCTTAACTGAAAAAGTTGGAAATGTAAGCTCACATAAACTGCGGGAAGTTGAAGCAGGGGTACGTTTAGTTCTTTCCCTGTGATATATTATTTTGTAATCCGTCTTTAAATAATTAAATAACTCAATGAAAGGGGTAGTTACTTAACGTTCCTTGAGGCAGTAAGTGAAAGGTTTTATAGGCGTCATGGATAATGATTGGTTTGCATTTCTCTTCCCGCAGCCGGGGATCGGTGAGGTGAATTTCTATGGCGTGTGGAGGTTTGGATATTTTATGGAGATCACAGCCTGAGCTAAACCTGTGATAATTAGCACCTATTTGCCATGCCAAGAAAACGTTTGAAGCTAAAAGCAAAGGACTGGTCATCCCCTGTTCCCTTTAAAGACCTTTGGTAGTATGGCTTTTTGACCTCCATGTCACTGGATTGTAATCGCTTGAGACTAAAGATAAACTGCCTTCAAATGCCCTCTGACGCCCGAGGTAGTGGCTTTGAGGCTAGATTCCACCATGTGGCCCTCTGGTTGGTCTTAATATAGCTGCCAGTACGATACCGGCAATGCTGAAAGCAGCGCATACCAGAAAAGCCACCTGATAGCTTCCAGTCAAGTCAAATATATAACCGGTCACCAGCGGACCGACAGCCGCTCCAGCGGTAAAGCCAAGGTGAACAACTCCGTAAATTAAACCATGTGAGGCCAGCCCAAAAAGCCCGGCTACCAGAGGCGATTCTGACGCCGCCATACCTCCACCAGCAAAGCCACAGATAACAGCAAAAAGGTAAAGCATCCACAGTTCTCTGGCTGGCACCAGCCAGAATAAAGCTGCCAAAATCATAATAAAGCCAACAATAAAAATCTGCCTGTTGCCGATTCTGTCAGCAACGCCACCCAGCACATAATTGCCAACAAGGCTCATCCCGCCCCTGCAAGATAAAATGGTGGCGGCACTGGTGGCTGAGATTCCCAACTCAATGGCGTGCGGCACAATATGTACTACTATAGCGAAAGCCCCAAACCCAAAGCAGAAGAGAATGCTGAAAGCCACCCAGAACTGCGCAGTGTAAGCTGCCTCCCTGAGCGAAAACGGCTGAGTATCGCACGTTAATTCCGGTTGTTTTCCTTCATCTGCGCCATAGGGCAGCTGCCCCATCTGAGCCGGGTCGCGCCTCAGAAACTGAGCAAATAAAACCACTAATAGGAAAACCGCACCGCCCAGCATAATATAAGAGAGGCGCCAATCATAAACAGCTATAAGCCGAGTAATCACTGGCGGTCCAATCAACTGGCCTATGCTAACCCCAGCGAGAACCATGCCCGTCATCAATGTCCTTCTCCCTACAAACCATCTGGCGACAGTAGATAACTGCGGTACCCAGACACCACTCATGCCGGTACCTACTATCACTCCATAGAATAGATACATCTGCCAGAGAGCGCTGACCTGCGACATCAGCAAATATCCCAAACCTAATAGGAAGCCACAGAGTGTCAACACCACCCGGGGACCGAACCTGTCATTAAGTACCCCCACGACAATACCCAGCACGCCGTACATAGTCATGGATAGTGAGAAGGCGCCTGAGGTCATGGCATGAGTCCAGCCAAACTCGTTCAGCAACGGCTTAAAGAAGACACCAAAGGAATAATAGATGGCCCACGAAACCACCATAATGAAGAGGGCCACCACAACTACGATATAGCCGTAGAAAAAACGTGGTTCAGTCTTAAGAGTTTGGTAACCTTTCTTATCAGGCATGATAAACGAGTTCCAGAGTAGCTTCTTTTATCAGGATAGTGACATTATAGCATATCTCAGTTAGCCACGATTGTAGTTCATCAGTAAGCAATGGATAAGAACACCCTTTTTGTGCGTCGAAGTGTAAGCGATTTTGTCTTGCGTGGCAATGGCAAATGCGGCCCATGATGTATTAATGGGGGACATTATAAAAAACTTTATATTTCAAGGCTTCCTCTCGTTTTCACATACATTGCAGGACATCACCATTTGTGCATTCGATCAAAGCCTTCCAAATCACCGTGTTGTTTACCCTTTGGGAAAGCCGATAGCACCGCATCTCCTTTGTTGTCAAGGGTTCGCAGTATGTTACTACGGCTTCACCCTTGATGCCTCAGATCTCCCCGATGATGCGGGATCTTGCGAGCGGCACTCTCGACTTTTGCAACATTAGGGTTAAGATATCACCTCTATTATCCATCTCTGCAGATAAATAAAACTGATAAAGGATGACGTGTCTTTAATTCAAAATAATCTTGGCATTAAAGGAGCAGAAGGTATTTACGAAATTTTATGGATTTTGAAACATGAGATAGCACCTTGAAAATTCTGTTGACAATACCGAGATTTCAATATAAACTCTCCTCATGATCCAGCGCTACCGAGAAATCGAAATATTAGGGCAATTGCTCAAACGGTATCCTGTTGTAGGGATTATCGGAGCTCGCCAAGTAGGTAAAACAACTCTGGCGCGGAATTTCATCGATAAAATTGATAAGGACACATCATACTTTGATCTTGAAAACCCGGAAGACTTGGCACGACTCGCAGACCCCATGCTCGCCCTGAAAGATCTGAAGGGATTGGTCGTCATCGACGAGGTACAACGGTTTCCCGATTTATTTCCAGTGCTGCGGGTACTGGTGGACCGGCCACGAGGGCAATGCCATTTTATGATTCTCGGCAGTGCATCTCCAGGGCTCTTGCGCCAGAGCTCGGAAACACTAGCTGGGAGAATATTTTACCACCAGCTCAATGGTTTTACGATAGATGAAATTAGGCCAGAAAATCATATGCTTTTATGGTTGAGAGGCGGGTTTCCACGATCGTATCTGGCCCGGACTCACACAGAAAGCGACGAGTGGCGGCGGGGGTTTATTAGAACTTTCCTTGAGAGAGACCTCCCACAGCTTGGAATCACCATTCGCTCAACGACCTTGAATCGTTTCTGGCGCATGCTTGCCCACTACCATGGACAAATTTGGAATTCATCTGATTTCGCACGCTCTTTCGGGGTAGCAGATACGACCGTCAGAAATTATCTGGATCTTATGACTTCGGCACTTGTCATCCAGCAATTACCACCATGGCATGAAAATATATCCAAGCGCCAAGTAAAGGCGCCCAAAGTATTTATAGCTGATTCAGGATTATTACATAGCCTGCTGAATCTCAAGACCTTCAGGGATCTCGAGGGACACCCAAAATTGGGAGCATCGTGGGAGGGGTTTGTTATTCAGCAAATTGTCCGTCAATCTGAAGCGCATACTGACGAGTGTTTTTTCTGGGCAACACATGGAGGTGCTGAGGTGGACCTGCTTGTCATTAGAGGGCGGCAAAGGATAGGCTTTGAAATTAAGCGCACCAGTTCACCGCAGATAACTCCCTCGATGCGGATTGCTCTAAGTGATTTAAAGCTCAATCGTTTAGATGTAATTCATGCCGGAGAGGCGACCTTTCCATTGGATAAGAAAATTCGCGCGGTAGCTCTCACACGCCTGCTTGATGATGTCAAGCCTCTGCATTAATAATAAATAAAGGGATCAAGTCTGCTCTTGGCTTTTATTGGATAATGGGGCGTTCTGAAGAATAAATAGATGAAGGCATTTGTCGGCGTTACGGATAATGATTGGTGTGCATTTCTCTCCCGGCAGTTAGGGTTTGATGAAGTAAACTTTTTGTAGCAAAAAGCCTACCCCCTTTATATGTTCTGTTGGCAAATCGTTTTGGAAATAACGCCCCCATTTACATGCAGACAGAGCAGTCTGCAACGTTACTTGTTTTGGGTTTTCTCCAGGCTTTCAAAAATTTGACGTGTGAACTGTCTCGCCTTATGTTAATGATACCCAAGATATTTTTCCTGCCCGTTTGCAAGGCTTATGTTTTAAGTGTTCGAATTCATGTGAGGCGCTTCCTCTTGATCGGGACGTTTCAGATAATCTATAATTGAGGAGGTATTTTGGATCCACAGGTTTTCCCGACACCCCAGGAACACACAGAAGATGCAGACGGAAGTGCGGACCGCCGTCACCTCTGGAAGCGATTCCCCGCCTTTCATTCCTTTCAATATCGGGATTTCCGCTGGTTATGGCTGGGCACAGCCACTTCATTCATGGCGATAACCATGCAACAAATCACAAGAGGGTGGCTTATCCTTCGGCTTACAGACGACTCGCCTTTCGCTCTGTCTTTGGTAATGATGTCCTTTGCCCTGCCCCTCACCTTTACCTCCCTGTTGGGAGGCGTACTGGCAGACCGCATCGCCCGAAGGCAAATGATCATCATGAGCCAAGGCGGAAATGCCATCATGACGTTCCTCTTGGCCACATTGGACATCACGGGACTGATCCACTTCTGGCATCTCATCGTAATCGGATTCGTCAATGGCACCCTGGCCGCCTTTAACATGCCCAGCAGACAATCGATCGTATCGGATATTGTCCCGGGGAAAGACCTGATGAACGCCATCTCCCTGAGTAGTGCCGGGATGAATCTGAGCCGGGTTGCTGGACCGGCACTGGCGGGGTTGCTGATCATATATCTCGACACGGCCAGGGTGTTCTATTTGATTGGCTGCGTCTATGCCGCTTCCGTCTTCTTCACGGCCATGATCCGGACAGCGAGGCCACCTGCCGGCAGCAACGGCAAGGGTGTTGCCGCCGATATCCTCGATGGGTTTAAATATGCGAAAGGGGATCCCACCCTTCTGGGACTGGTGATTATGTGTCTTGTGCCCTCCCTTTTCGGGTTTCCTTACATTGCATTGGTACCGGCATGGGCCAGAGAAGCCTTGAATGCCCAGGCAGACGGGCTGGGCCTGTTGATGATGGCTATGGGAATCGGATCTCTTACCGGCACCCTGATCCTCGCTTCCATTCGCCAATTGAAAAGGCGGGGAGCCTTTCTCGTGGCCAATGGCTTCGCCTGGGGGCTGTCAGTGGTGATCTTCTCTCGATGCCTCTCCTATAACTCGGCGTTACCTTCCTTGTTTCTGGTGGGGTTCATGAGTGCGGTTTTCATGTCGCTCAATATGACCCTCATGCAGTTATATTCCTCAGACGAAATGCGCGGGCGCATTGTGAGCATGGCCATGATGACATTTGGCATCATGCCCCTGAGCGCCGTCCCCTTTGGGGCAATCGCAGAGCGTATCGGCACTGCTGATTCTCTTGAGATCGGCGGCCTGCTTCTCTGTCTCTTTGCCACGGTGTTCTTCTTTGCCTATCCGAAATTCCGCAAAGTCGCCTAGCCCGCCCCCATCCGCCAATGCAAGTGCCTCCACCGTAGGAAAGCCGCCAATGAAAGCGGGAGGCTCTTTAATAATTCAATATCTCAATTTTTAGATTTCCTCTAACCTGTGATATTTTGTCAATATCTCACAATCGAGACAGTTATAGATATCAGCAAAAGGTAGGCCATACGAAGAATTTAGGTCAAATCAGTAAATCTCTATTTTGACCATTTTAAAATCAGCCTTTTCCAACGATAAATAAAGAAGCGCCCTTTTTGAGAAGTGGACTCTAAGGGTCGAAGGCCAGCGACATTTTTAGGGAATCTTTTAGTTATTGGTAGTGTCAGTTGATTGTTGTTAAATGTGAAAAGAGAGGGGGCAGGTCTATACATTTCACGACATGATCGTTTTGGGTTTAATTTTGGCATGTGGAGGAAGTGAAGGGAAGGGGATATAGGATTGTCTCAAAACTCAAAGAATCGAAACATCAAAAAAAATTCAACATTTGAGTTTGTAATCGTTATCAAAATCGGATAATATCCAGGTGTTGATTCTGGCAAGAATCTGTTCGTTTAGGTCAATGGTAATTTGTTTCGATTTGAGTTAGAATACTTAAATTCTGGCGGATTTAAATATTATGCAACAATACAGAACCTCCACTCTATGTATGATCTATAAAAGTTTTCGGTTATTTCTGTTCTTTTAATCCCTTTAAACAGGTGGGGATATGGATTTAGATAAAATTAAGCCCTTATTAGGATTGTCAATCTTGTCCTGATGGAGGCTTTTTTATTTGATGTTAATGGGAGGATTTTCTAGTGGGCGAAAAACCAACCTATAAAGAATTGGAACTAAGGGTAAAGGAGTTAGAGAAAGAGGCCTTTGAGCACAAGCGGGCGGCGGAGGCGATAAAGGAAAGTGAAGAGCGATTTAGGCTTCTTTTTGAAAGATCGAACGATGTGATAATCGTTCACCAAGTCGGGAAGATCAAAGACGTCAACCGGAAGGCCTGCGAGTTGACGGGTTATACCCGGGAGCAGCTTCTTACCATGTCAGCCCTGGATCTGTTTCCCGAAGAATATCAGGCATATATCAAAGAACGGTTAAAGAGTAATGTGCATGCTGGAGCAACCGTCTTTGAGACAAGGTGGAAGCGGGCCGACGGAAGACTTATAGATGTTGAGGTGAGCAGCAACGTCTTTGATCCGAAAGAAAGGACTCGAGTTGGGATCACCAGGGACATCACCGAACGAAAGCGGGCGGAGGAGGCTCTGAAGGAGAGCGAGGAGAGATTCAGGAATCTATACGACGAGGCCCCGGTAGGCTATATGGAGTTTGATGCCGAAGGACGTATTACAAATGTCAATAAAAAACAACTGGAAACGTTCGGCTACATCTACGAAGAAATGGTGGGGCAGTTCCTTTGGAATTTTGTATTAGAAAGAGAAGAAGCCCGGAAGACGATTAAGGCAAAGCTCTCGGGTGACATTCCACCCGGCAAAGGCTTGGAGCGTAATTTCATACGAAAAGACGGTACAACGTTTCCAGTCCTTATTGACGATTTTTTAGTCAAGGACAAGGATGGCCGGATCAAAGGAATTCGTGCGATAAACCGAGACATCACCGATCTCAAGCAGGCAGAGGAAGATAAAAAAAGACTGGAAGCCCAACTCCGTCAGTCCCAGAAGATGGAATCAATAGGAACGATAGCAGGAGGTATTGCACATAACTTCAATAATATCCTTGGAATTATTATGGCGAATGCAGAGTTGATGCTAATGGATTTCTCTTCTAACCATCCAAATTTAAATAACTTACAGGCAATCAAACAAGAGGTTCACAGAGGATCAAGATTAACCAGTCAGTTGCTTGGTTATGCTAGAATAGGGAAATATGAAACCAAGCCAATTAGCCTAAATAATTTGGTGATACAAACTTCTAAAACTTTTAGTGAAACCCGAAAAGAGATTGTAGTTCATAGTGAGTTCGCTGATAACTTATTTGGAATAAAAGCAGACCAAGGGCAGATTGAACAGATGTTGTTGAATCTTTATATCAATGCAGCGGACGCAATGCCTAATGGTGGAGATCTTTTCTTAAAGACAGTTAATGTCATTCATGATGATATAAAGGGAAGACAGTATGATCCAAAACCGGGAAACTATGTCTTGTTTACTGTCAGGGATACTGGCGCAGGCATGGACAAAGAGACAATGAAGCGTATCTTTGATCCGTTCTTTACAACAGATGTTCACCCCTGCATAATTAGTTAACTTATTGATATAACAGAGGATGAA
>CAYRFN010000067.1:0-19592 GCA_964423495.1 uncultured Desulfobacteraceae bacterium | reverse complement strand
CTTAACTCAAATAACCAGCAACCAATTTTTCGTTTTCTGAAAAGAGAACCCCATGCTCTGCCTTTCTCTTCCTGATCCATGGTTAACACCCAGGGGCTTTCGATCCTGTCATAGGCGGGATGACTTTCTTAAAAGAGAGTTCCATGTCCTTCTAAATGCGAAGCCTTTTGAACGTTACCAACTATCTTCCAAAAAGAGCTATAGTATTTACAAATTAATATCCATCAGATAAAAGGCATAATTTCCAACTCTCTTTTTTCAAGCGTCATTATCTGTTCCCTCAATATTATAGCCTCTTCAAAATCAAGCCTTTTGGCTGCATCCTTCATTTTTCCCGTCAAATCTTTAATCATCTCCTCAAGACGTTCAGGTGTCATATATTGCCCTTCTTCTTCTGAAATGGCAGGAACAGTGAAATAATCCGCCTCGTAAGCAGACCCCAAAATGTCATCAATATTCTTTTGAATAGATGCGGGTGTGATATCATAGATCTTGTTGTATTCCAATTGAATCTTGCGACGTCTATTGCTCTCATCAATGGCGCCTTTTATAGAATTGGTTATTTCATCAGCATAAAGCACTACAGTACCATTGATATTCCTGGCCGCCCTACCACAGGTCTGAATGAGAGATCTTTCCGATCGAAGAAACCCTTCCTTATCCGCATCAAGTATTCCTACGAGAGAAACCTCAGGAAGATCCAAGCCCTCACGCAACAGATTAATTCCCACTAATACATCAAAAACCCCCAATCGAAGATCCCTTATTATCCCCATCCTCTCAATGGTCTTTATATCAGAATGCAAATACCGCACCTTAACATCCAGCTCCGAGTAATATTCTGTAAGGCCCTCAGCCATTCTCTTTGTCAGAGTAGTAACAAGGACCCGCTCATTTCGTTTGACCCTTTCCCTGATCCATCCAAGCAGATCATCCACCTGATTTTTTGCAGGCCTGACTATGATTTCCGGGTCAATTAGGCCTGTAGGTCTTATAATCTGTTCCGCTGTTCCCTGTGTCTTTCCGAGTTCATAAGGCCCAGGTGTAGCAGAAACATAGATAGTCTGTTTGACCTTCGATTCGAACTCATCAAATCTCAGCGGCCTGTTATCCAGCGCTGAAGGCAGCCTGAACCCGTAACGCACTAATGTCTCTTTCCTCGACCTATCACCCCTGTACATACCATGCAGTTGTGGAATCGTAATATGACTTTCATCAATAACAGTCATAAAGTCCCTTGGAAAGTAATCGAGAAGTGTCGGCGGATGTTGCCCTGGCGCTCTCCCTGTCAGGTGCCGGGAGTAGTTCTCAATTCCATGGCAATATCCTACCTCCAACATCATTTCCAGATCATACCGTGTTCGCTCTTCAATTCGCTGGGCCTCTAAAAATTTTTCCTGAGAACGGAAATACTCGATACGTTCTTCGAGTTCCACCTTGATTTGATGGATGGCCCTTTCCCTGATTTCCACTGTTGTTACATAATGAGTTGCAGGATAAATAGTTATACGATTAAGTGCCTTAATGGACTTCCCCGTTAATGGATCAATCTCGGAAATGGATTCCACCACATCCCCGAAAAAGTTGATACGAACCGCCCTATCTTCCTGGTGAACCGGATAGATATCTAAGACATCTCCTCGAACACGAAAGCGTCCCCTATAAAAATCAACATCGCCTCGCTCGTACTGGATCTCTACTAACTTTTTTACGGCGTCATCCCTTGAAAGAATATGCTCTTTTTCAACATAAAGCAGCATATCATGATAGGCCTCAGGCGAACCCAAACCATATATGCAAGAAACACTGGCAACAATAATCACGTCATCACGGTCCAACAATGACCTTGTGGCGGCATGTCGCATCTTGTCTATATGTTCATTTATGCTGGAGTCCTTCTGGATGTAGGTATCTGTCTGCGGAATGTAGGCCTCAGGCTGGTAGTAATCGTAGTAGCTCACAAAATATTCTACGGCATTGTTTGGAAAGAAATTCTTCAATTCCCCGTATAATTGAGCGGCTAATGTCTTATTGGGCGCAATGACCAGAGTGGGTTTCTGCACCCTAACAATGACCTGTGCCATTGTAAAGGTCTTGCCGGAGCCTGTCACTCCAAGCAAGACCTGATGGGCAAGCCCTTTTTTTATGCCTTCGGAAATGTCCTCGATTGCCCCGGGCTGATCACCGCAGGGCGTAAGATCAGTTACTATTTCAAACATCAAGTCTCCAGGTGGTCCCCTTTGGACCATCTTCGAGTACAACACCCATCTCTTTCAAACGTTCACGGATCTCATCGGCTTTTGCCCAGTCCTTTGCATCTCTTGCTGAGCTCCTATCCTCAATCATCTTTTCGATTTCAATAGGATTAATATCTTTCAAATCACCTGATAGTTGTTCGAAAAATTCGGCCGGACTCTCTTCAAACAAACCAAGGACGCGACCTGCATAAAACAGTTGGTGACGATCTTTTATGAGCCGAACACGGACGGTTTCGTCAATTGAACCTTTGCATGAATCCAACTGCCTATTAATGTCTCTCACCATCTCAAAAATCAGGCCAATTCCCCCCGCCGTATTCAAATCATCATCCATCATACCAAAAAATTGTTCTATGAACGGATCATTACGAGGGTCCTCTGCATCCTCCTTATAGGGGCCGATCATATCCTCCAATCTTTGAAGGGTCCTGTAGATTCGAACAAGGCCTGATTGCATGCCAAATATGGCGCTATTCGAAAAATCAAGCGGGCTCCTGTAATGTTTGGATAGGAGAAAAAGGCGGAGTACCTGGGGATGATAGCTCTTTAGTGCATCCCTGATGGTCAAGAAATTTCCCAAAGACTTAGACATCTTTTCCGATTCAACTGTGACAAAACCATTATGGACCCAAAAATTTGCAAAAACACCATCATTTGCCCCAATAGACTGGGCCCTTTCATTCTCGTGGTGAGGGAAAAGCAAATCTCTGCCGCCCCCGTGTATATCAAAAGAAGGGCCAAGAAAATGGTTACTCATCACGGAACATTCCAGGTGCCAGCCAGGCCTGCCAAGACCCCACGGGCTGTCCCATTGTGGTTCACCTGGCTTTGCCTCTTTCCACAGTACAAAATCCATTGGATGTCTTTTTTTCTCATCAACGGCAATCCTTCTTCCCGCCTGCATATCATCAAGTTTTCTTCCTGAGAGCCCACCGTAGTCCTTGAATTTTTCCACGGAGTAGAACACATCATTTCCTTCAACATAGGCATACCCCCTATCCAGCAATGAGGTTACCATTTCGATCATTCCATCAATATGCTCCGTGGCCCTGGGTTCTATGTCGGCCCTCAATACATAGAGTCTGTCCATATCCTCATAAAAGGCATCAATATATTCCTGGGCTATAATGCTTGTCTCTTTTCCCGTTTCATTAGCCTTATTAATGATCTTATCATCAACATCGGTGAAGTTCCTCACATATGTAACATCAAGGCCCTTTTCTCTGAGATACCTCACCAGGACATCAAACACGATTGCTGAACGGGCATGACCAATATGGCAAAAATCATATACAGTCACCCCGCAAACATAAATACCAACCTTGCCTTTTTCTAAAGGATGAAAATCCTCTTTTTTACGTGTTGCAGTATTGTATAATTTAAGGGCCATAAACACATCTCCTCTTATATAGAGATAGATCTTTTCATATAAATAACACCTTCGTAATAAAATTTTCAAGAAGATGTCTTCATTAAATTTTTCCCTTTATTGAAACCATAAACTTCTGCATCCAGTGCACTCACCATTTAACGTTCTTTTCGGCTACCCCTGAGCCAATATCCCCATCACGGTATAACATCCAAAATTTATTGACATTATTCAGTTTTTGGTCCACTATGACATCAGATTTCATCATGATTATTGACAAAGTTTCAATATTCGGAACCCCATCTGTATTGCCAAATATAGAATTCTGGAATACTGAATCTTTTGGTTCCCAGACAATATATGTTAAGCCTGTAGATGCAATCTCAGAGATAAATTATTATGATGGAAATTGATAAAATCGTTAATGCTATTCATGCCAATCGAATACGAATCACTGACCATGCTGATGAACAATCTGAATCCTACCAATTGACGTTTGATGAAGTTTATTTTTCTGTCTTTCATGGCGAAATTATTGAAGATTACCCAGACGACAAACCATATCAGAGTTGCCTAATATATGGGCAGACTTTCAGCGGCGATCCCGTTCATAGTGTTTGGGCTTTTAATGATGAGAATCGATGGGCTGTTCTCATCACGGTATATCGCCCTAACGCCGATCTGTGGATTAATTTTCGGGAGAGGAGATAAAAATTATGATGCCATTTGAAAAATGTCCAGTTTGTGGTGGTGAGCTTGAAGAGAAAGAAGTAGAAAAACTTTTGCGCGGCGGAGATCATACAGCCGTGCTGAGAGTCGAAGCTGAGGTCTGTTTGCATTGTGGGGAGCAGTTGTATGGTGAGGAAACAGTCAGGTTATTTGAGCAGATTAGAAACAAACTAAAACGGCAGCAACTATCAGATTTTGTGCCTTTGGGACGATCATTTATGGTGGATAGGAGTCGTCTTAACAAAACAAATACAGCAGACCACTAAAAGCGGCGGCTGATTAATAGCTTTCCTCCGCTCGCTTTGAGTCTGTTGAAATAAGCGAACGGGTGCTGAATATTCAATTTTGTGCACACTCTTCACGAACTTCCTGATCCACAAATTTACATTGGAATTGTAATTTTTCATTGCAATTTTACAAAATATCTGTATATTTACACTATGAAAAAAGATCACATAAAGCGATTACTTGAGACTCCCGAACGTTCTTTTTTCCTTTTCGGTCCACGAGGCGTTGGGAAAACCACATGGCTGAGACATGTCTTTCCTGACGCCTCCTTTTTTGACCTGCTTGATCCCTCTCTGAGCTTGGAACTTTCTCAAAAGCCCGGCAACCTTGAAGCTATGGTTGGAAAAATGCCTGAGGATTCCTGGGTAGTCATTGACGAGATTCAAAAGATACCCGATCTTCTCGATGAAGTTCACCGTTTGATGGAAACAAGGGGGTGGAAATTTGCATTATGCGGTTCATCGGCCAGGAAGTTACGCCGGCGTGGAACAAACCTTTTAGGAGGACGGGCTATTACCCGCAACATGGATGCCTTCTCCTGTAAAGAGCTTGGTGAAGTTTTCGATGTTGACTTTTCACTCCAATGGGGATTTCTGCCATGGGTTCAACTTGACCGACAAAATGCTCCTGATATTCTAAATTCTTATGTAAATACATACATTAAAGAGGAAATCAAGGAAGAGGGCATTGTTAGAAGCCTGCCACCATTCCTGAGGTTTTTGAACATTGCAGGACAATTGAATGGCCAGTTAATAAATGGCCAGAACATTTCCCGTGAGGCCGGCGTGCCTCGAAGCAGCGTGGATGTGTATTTCTCTATTTTGGAGGATACACTTCTCGGGCATTTTCTTCCATCCTATCGCCCCAAATTGAAAGTTAGAGAACAAGCGCATCCGAAGTTTTACTGGTTTGATCCCGGCGTTGCCCGAGCAGCCGCAGGTCTTCTTTTTGACTCAGTGGACAGGCTCTGGAAGGGCGCAGCATTAGAAAACCTCATTTATCACGAATTAAGGATTTACAATCTTACCCAAAACAGGAACCGATCCATATCTTTCTATCGGACAGCCAGCGGGGTCGAAATCGATTTCGTAATTGAGACCCGTAAACGTCAACAATCTTCCCATGCTCACATTGTCTGTATAGAGGTAAAAATGGCGGAAAAATGGGACAGGAAATGGGAACGCCCCATGCGTTCTCTGTATGATCATGGTGGTATTCATGTGGATAAGATGATTGGTATTTACACGGGCAAGAGGGCATACCACTTTGAAGGCATAGACGTTCTGCCTGTAGAGGATTTCCTAAACCGGTTGCATCAAGGCGAGATTTTTTGAATAATCATTATTGGCCTGGCTCCTTTTTTATGAATGGATGATCCAGGGGAAAAGAATTCGAGGCTTTCGATTAAGGAGGTGGCGCTTACTTCATGAAAAAAAGTATTAATGGAAGAGGCAATATTCAATTTTATGCACGTTCTGCACGAACGTCACGGTTTACAGGCTGACAGAATTCTAAAGAAAATTGAAGAAGATCTTCCTGAAAGAGCAGGCACTTTTCCTTCATTAAATGGAAAATTTACCGGCCTGCGCAAATACAGAGTTGGAGATTATAGGGTTATTTATTCAATTATTAATAATACCGCTCTAATTTTACGGATTACCCATAGGCGGGAAACCTATAGATAAAAATATAATTGGGTAGCCGTGTTTTTCACCCCTAATCCCACAACACTCCTAAAGGGGGAACGTTGGTTCCAAAACGACTTATTGAATAAGAACTATTAGCATCTGTTAAGATTTAAGTATTTCTATTTACTTGATGAATTCTCTCACAATATGATAGATAGAAATTATTAGATTAGAATAATATTGTTAATAGATAAAAGCGTTTTAGAACCAATGTCCTCATTTTATGAACACTGATCTATCATTTATTACAAACGAAGAAAATCAAAGCCTTAAAGAGCGGTTTGAAGTCCTCATTAAAGATACTTCATTTTTTGACTGCCTTGTTGGGTATTTCTATTCCAGTGGGTTTCATACCATATACCAATCTCTGGAAAACACAAAAAAGATAAGAATTCTTATCGGAATCAGCACAAGCAGACAAACTTTTGACTTACTGGAAAAGGCTAATAAACCCAGGCAACAACAAATTGATTTCTCGCATGCCGAAACCAAGCAGGAAGTTGAAAATCTCGTTCAAAAAGAAATGGAGGATTCTGAGGACAATAGAAAAGTTGAAGAAGGAGTAAATAAATTTATCAAATGGGTTAGAAACGGCAAACTGGAATTAAAAGCTTATCCCTCACAGAATATACATGCCAAACTTTATATTATGACATTTGCGGAAGGTGACAGGGATGCTGGCCGCATTATTACAGGTTCCAGCAATTTTACACAGGCCGGGCTAATTGACAATCTTGAATTCAACGTGGAACTAAAAAACAGAAGCGACTATGATTTTGCTAAAAATAAATTTGAGGAATTATGGAACAACGCTGTAGATGTCAGCGAAAAATATGTTCAGACCATTCAGGACAAGACCTGGTTGACTCAAAATATCTCACCATACCAGTTATACCTGAAGTTTCTTTACGAATATTTCAAAGATGAACTAAGCCAGACAGATGAGGTATTCATTAAATATCTGCCGCAGGAGTTTAAAAAACTTGAATACCAGGAGCAGGCGGTTTTAAACGCCAAAAAGATACTTCTGGAATACGGCGGCGTTTTTATCTCCGACGTTGTGGGTCTGGGAAAAACATACATTTCAGCAATGCTGGCAGGTCAACTGGACGGCAGAACACTCGTTGTCGCCCCGCCGGTGCTTTTGGAAAAATCAAATCCCGGTTCCTGGCCAAATGTTTTTTCAGACTTCAAAGTTCCGGCAGATTTTGAATCTATCGGCAAACTTGACCACCTGCTGGCCAGGGGAACGGACAAATACACGAATATTATCATAGACGAAGCGCACCGCTTTCGAACCGAAACAACAATTTCTTATGAGAAACTGGCAGAAATCTGCCGCGGGAAAAGAGTTATCCTGGTAACTGCAACTCCATACAATAACACCCCAAAAGATATCCTAAGTCTTCTTAAATTGTTTCAGAAAGCCAAAAAAAGCACAATTCCCAATCTGTCTGATCTGGAAGCATTCTTTAACGGTCTGGGCAAAAAACTTAAAAAACTGGACAGAAAAAAAGACTATACCGAATACATAAATACTATAAAAGCAAACTCACGGGAAATACGAAATAAAGTTCTTAAATATCTAATGGTTCGCCGCACCAGGACCGAAATTGAAAAATATTTCAACAAAGACATAAAAGAACAGGGCCTTAAATTCCCGGATGTTAAAAAACCGGCGCTCTTATTTTACGAACTCAATGATAAAGAAGACGATATTTTTAATAAAACCATTGACCTTATTACCAATCAATTCAGATACGCACGCTACATGCCCATGCTCTATTATGAAGGCAAAATTGACCAGCTTGAAAAGCAGTCCCAGGAAAATATGGGTAAATTTATGAAAATCCTGCTTGTCAAACGGCTGGAAAGCAGCTTTTTTGCCTTTAGAAATTCAGTGGACAGATTTCTGCATTCCTATCAAATGTTTATAAAAGAATTTGATAACGGTAATGTTTATGTAAGTAAAAAGCATATAAACAAGATATTCGAACTGCTTGAAAACGACGATGACGAGGCGGTCCAGCGCTTAATAGATGAAAGCAAGGCGGAAAAATATGAGAGCAAGGATTTCAGAAAAGGGCTCAGGAAAGATTTGCAGCATGACCATGATATCCTTCTGGAAGTTAAAAAGCTTTGGCAGAAAGTCAACCGTGATCCGAAGCTTATAAAAATCATAAACGATTTGTCAAAAAATGCTGTCTTACAAAAAAACCATCTTATCATCTTTACCGAATCAAAAGAAACAGCCAATTATCTGTTTAAAAATATTAATGAAGAATATCCTGGCAAGGTTCTTCTGTTTACAGGAGATTCAGGCGAGTCTGTTCGAGATAAAGTAATTGAAAACTTTGACGCCAGGGCCCGTCACCCCAAAGAAGATTATCGAATACTTGTCTCTACCGAAGTCCTGTCGGAAGGTGTGAACCTGCATCGTGCCAATGTGGTGATCAATTACGACATACCCTGGAACCCGACCCGAATGATGCAGAGAGTGGGACGTATTAACAGAGTTGATACACCCTTTGACGTCATCCATACCTTCAATTTTTTTCCAACCAAGCAATCTAATGACGAGATCAAGCTGAAAGAAGCGGCAGAAGCGAAAATCAATGCCTTTTTAACCCTGCTTGGAGGCGATGCGGAGCTTTTAACCGAAGGAGAGCCCATAGGTTCACACGAGCTGTTTGACCGCTTGACTTCAAAGAAAACACTCGAGGGCGAGGATGGGGCAGAGGATAGCGAACTTAAATACCTTCAGGTTATCCGGGATATCCGGGAAAAGGAACCAGACCTTTTTGAAAAAATAAAATACCTGCCTAAAAAAGCCCGCACAGCAAAACAAAACAATGCTATTGCCGGAGCGCTTATCACTTACTTCCGCCGCGGGAAACTGCAAAAGTTTTTCATGTCGAAGGGTAAGAAAACAACAGAAGAACTGGATTTTATATCGGCGGCTCAACTGCTTGGAAGCGGACCGAATGAAAAGAGGAAAAAACTCCCCGGCGAGATGTATGACCTTCTGGACAATAATAAGGTAGCCTTTATTATCGCTACAACCGAAGAAATGGCTGAACCTCAAAAAAGAAGAGGTCGCGACAGCGCCGCCAATATCCTGAGAATTCTCAAAGCAACCATGAAAAACACGCAGAAGCTAACCGAAGACCAGGAGCTTTACCTTAAAAAAGTATTCACCCAGCTCGAAGAAGGCGGCCTGCCCAAACAAACGGCAAAAAATACATTAAAAGCCCTGGATGCTCTAAAAGATGAACTTGTCAATCCTTTCAAAGTGCTGGCAGTGCTCCAGACCCATATACCCGAACGGCTGCTGCAAAGCCATTATGCCGAAAAGAACCCGGCAATATTCGGAAAGCGTGAAGTGATACTCTCATTATATCTGACAGGAGAATAGGTTTGACGAATAAAGAATCTCAAACAGTTGAATATAAACAAAGTTGGCATAATGAATATTTAAAGGTTGTTTCTGCATTTGCAAACAGCAGTGGCGGCGTTTTATATATCGGATTGGATGACCACGGAAAGCCTTCAGAATTGAAAAATGTAAAAAGATTGCTTGAAGATATACCAAATAAAATCAGAAATAAACTTGGTATAATTCCATCTGTTGAACGGAACAAGAAAAATAAGAAAGATATAATCAAAATCATAGTTGCACCATATTCTGTTCCCATTTCTTACAATGGCAAATATTATCTCAGAAGCGGAAGCACTGTGCAGGAATTACAAGGAAAAGATCTTGCAGATTTCCTTATGAAGAGATCAGGCAGCACATGGGATGACATTGTTGAAAAAAAAGCAGGTTTTAATGAGATAGATATTGATTTCATAGAAAAATTTAAAAAATATGCCGTTGATAGAATTCCCTCCATTATTAAAGAAATAGACAATACCATACTCCTGCAAAAATTAAATCTGATTGATGATGGAGTTTTAAAAAGAGCATCGGTTCTTCTTTTCGGCAATGACCCGCAGAAATTTTACCGGCAGTCTGTGGTCAGGATTGGCAAATTCGTGTCAGATACAGAAATTCAAACAACCGATATTGTCAAAGGGAATCTCTTTGCACAACTGGAAAGCACCCTGGAAATCCTCCGAACAAAATACCTGTTAAGTAAAATCAAGTATGAAGGTATTCACCGTAGAGACATCCTTGAATATCCTTACGAGGCATTAAGAGAAGCAATCATTAATGCACTGATTCACAGAGATTACTCAGGAACATCCCAAATCCAGATACGGGTTTATCCTTATAAATTAGTGATAATGAATGAAGGCAAACTCCCGCCCGAAGTCCCAGTAGAAAAATTGAAAACCAATCATTTATCCATACCAAAGAACACACTCCTTGCTGAAATATTCTATTATGCCGGATTTATTGAATCATGGGGGCATGGGACCCTAAAAATTGTAGAAGATTGTATAGAACAGGGATTGCCGGAGCCCGATTTTGTCGAAGAAAACGGTGTAATGACTGTTACATTTTATAAGGATAAATGGAATGAGGAAAATATGAAGAAGTTGGATTTGAACGAAAGGCAGATTAAAGCTGTGATGTATGTAAAGAAAAACAGAAAAATTACAAATAGTGAATATCAAAAACTAAATGATGTCTCAAAACCCATGGCAAGTATTGACCTTAAAGATTTGGTTGAAAGAAACATTTTGAAAAGATTGGGAATAACCGGAAGGGGCACAGAATATACATTGGCTAATAATGGGCTAAATGGGCTAATAATGGGCTAATGATGGGCTAATGATAATATATCAATGGCTACCGGCAATGCATTAACAGTGGATATTATGTGTTGAAATTATTGCGCCAATTGCACCATTAATGCGTCATAATTGCGCCAATTAAGGTAAGAATGTATGAAGACCTGCATTGAAAAAACAGGCAATGATGAGTCAAATGAGTCAAAAAAGACGCTGAAAGCTATATTAAGGAATAAATTATGGATAAAGAGCAGGCACAAGAGATCATTAAAGAAACTTTTGAAAGCGCTTTTGATAAAAGCAGTTTTACCGGTTTTATCAAAAACCTTCTTAACAGGATTGATTATGCCCCCTTTAGCTACCAGGGTAATTACATCCCCGACGCCTATAAACAATACATAAAAACACTCGATCGGATTGGCAAATTCAGCGATGGGGAAAACAACATTGATATTCTTGTCATAACTTTACAGAAAGAGACATCCCTTGAACGCGCTCGAACAATGCAGAGAAATTTTATCGCCTGGTACTTAAACGGCAGCCGGGGCGGGGTGATGAAAGACGCAGCGCTGGCGGCGTTTGTCTCGCCTGATGAAATGGACTGGCGGTTTTCGCTGGTCAAGATGGACTATAAATTTGAAAAGACAGCTTCTGGCAGAATGAAGGTTAAGGAAGAATTCACCCCTGCCCGGCGCTGGTCTTTTCTGGTGGGCGCCAACGAAAAAAGCCACACCGCCCAAAGCCGTCTGGTCAATATTCTGGCAAACGATGAACAAGCGCCGGCCTTGGAAGAAATCGAAAAAGCCTTTGATATTGAAACCGTCACCAAAG
This sequence comes from uncultured Desulfobacteraceae bacterium, assembly GCA_964423495.1. Lineage (GTDB taxonomy): Bacteria > Desulfobacterota > DSM-4660 > Desulfatiglandales > Desulfatiglandaceae > CAYRFN01. The sequence goes on along the minus strand of CAYRFN010000067.1, from coordinate 7,692 downwards.
AGTTTTTCCTCAAATACCGTGAACTTTTCCTACGCACCAAAGAAGGGTTAGACAGGGTTGTTAAAAAAGATCCGAAAATCAAATCCGATTTTGAGACCAAAGGCGTGGATACGGTCAACTTTGCCAAGAAACTACTGGGCCAGATTATCTTTCTCTACTTCCTTCAGAAAAAGGGCTGGTTCGGAGTAGGCCGTGATGATGCCTGGGGCACAGGCTCAAAACATTTTTTACGGGAACTGTTTGAGAAAAAGCATGCTGATTATAACAATTTCTTCAATGATATTCTGGAGCCGCTTTTTTATGAAGCCCTGCGGACTGGTGAAGATCGAAAGCATGAAGATTACTATTACAGCCGTTTCAATTGTAAAATTCCCTTTTTAAACGGCGGACTTTTTGACCCTCTCGGCAATTACGACTGGGTGCATACCGATATAATTATTCCTGACAAGCTCTTTTCCAATAATGTAAGAACCAGAGAAGGCGATACCGGAACAGGCATACTGGATGTATTCGACCGCTACAACTTTACGGTAAAGGAAGACGAGCCGCTGGAAAAGGAAGTTGCAATAGACCCGGAACTTTTGGGGAAATCCTATGAAAAATTTAATGCCATCCGGGCTGATAATTATGATGAATTTAAAAAAGCATTAAAAAGCGGTAAAAAAGGAGAAGAAAACAAATTAAACAAAAAGTTCGGTGTCTATTACACTCCCCGTGAGATTGTCCATTATATGTGCCAGCAGAGCTTGATCAATTACCTTTCTGTGTGCCTCGCACAGGCAGGTCTGGCGACCGATCTCTCTTCTGTCATTCCGAGCGAAGCGAGGAAACTAAAGGAAGACATCGAAACCCTGATACATATAGGCGAGCAGGTAAGCGAAAACGAAGCACGGGTTATACAAGAAGGCAGAGAGACCAGAACCTATTCCCACAAACTGCCCGAAAGCATACGCAAGAACGCTGCACTGATTGACCAAAAACTGACAGAAATCACAGTCTGTGACCCGGCTGTAGGTTCCGGTGCCTTTCCGGTGGGCATGATGAACGAAATTGTAAGGGCGCGAAATGTGCTGTCCGTTTTTCTAAATGATAAAAATAGAAAAACCTATGACTTCAAACGCCAATGCATTGAGCATTCCCTTTACGGGGTGGACATTGACCCGGGCGCGGTGGAGATTGCCAAACTGCGGCTGTGGCTCTCGCTTGTAGTGGATGAGGAGGACATTAAGAATATTAAGCCATTGCCGAATCTGGATTACCGGATTATGCAGGGCAACAGTTTGATAGAATTACTTTCCACAGAATCATTGGCTAGCACTATAGATCATAAACGGACTGAATTAGTCAAGGAACTTAAAAAAACAAAAGATGAATTATTTAATATTACTATTCCTACCCAGAAAGAAAATAAGCGGCTTGAAATAGATATCCTTATGAAGAAGCTTTTTGAATATGATCGAGATAAACAAATCAAAAGACTGAAAGATGATATTTTGGCAGTTAAATCTAAACAAAGGCTTTTTGAGGATGATAAAGATAAAAAAGAAAACGAAAAGAAAATCCGAGTAACTGAAAGCAGAATTGAAGGAATAAAGAATATAGATGTACCAGGACCCACCGAACACTTTGAATGGCATGTAAATTATTCGGAAATATTCCAAGAGAAAGGCGGATTTGACGTGGTTATTGCCAATCCGCCGTATCTTAAGGAAAGGGATAACAAAAAAGTATTTGAATCTGTAAATAACTCTGAGTTTGGTAAAAAGTATCATCAAGGGAAAATGGATTATTGGTATTATTTCCTTCATAAAGCAATTGATGTTGCTATGAAAAAAGGAATTATTTCATATATCACATCACGGTATTGGCTAAATAGTAGTGGTGCAAAGAAACTAATACAGCGTGTAAAAGAAGAGCTTTCATTTGTTAGTTTCGTTGATATCGGAAAGTTAAAAGTTTTTGATGAAGTTGCTGGTCAGCATATGGTTGCTCTATATGCCAAGAACAAAGCACTCGATAATTTTTTGTATAAGAAATTAATCAATGATCTGACGGACATTGATAGCAAGCAGGACACTGACAATATATCTATTAAAACTTTTACAAATAGCAAAATATTCTCTTACCCGCACGAGATATTGATCGAAGAAGATTTGATTGAATTCAAAGAATGTATTGACCTTGGCGAAATTTGCGATGTCTTTCAGGGTGTTGTCCAGAACCCTGACAAAGTGTCAGCAATTTCAGCAACCAAATATGATCTACCTCAAGGCGAGGGTGTTTTCGTATTGAATTATCACGAGTATAAGAACCTGAAACTGAATGCCGAGGAACGAAGTTTTGTTAGACCTTTCTTCGATGAGTGCGATATTCACAAATATTTAATAAGACCACAAGAAGAAAAATATTTAATTTATCTAACACCTTCTAATTGTAAAAATATTGATTCCTTGCCCAATTTGAAAAAGCATCTTATTAAATACAAGCAGATTATGGACGCCAGGAGAGAGACAAAGAAAGGTGTGAATAAGTGGTTCCATTTACACTGGCCACGAAGAGAAGAACAATTTGCGATAAAAAAGCTCATTCTTCCCGCAATGTTTAAAAGGCAAAACGTCGGTTATATGGAAATGGAGGGGTACTTCGGATTATCTTCCAATATAATTATTCAAAAAAATACAAATTATAGTTTAAGGTACATTTTAGCAATTCTCAATTCAAGTTTGGCGTTTGATTGGTTTTATAGGTATGGAAAAAAGCGTGGCGTTGGAGTTGATATCGGCGTAAACAAATTACGAACATTTCCAGTTAAAAAACTTTCTATTAAATTTCAAGAGCCATTTAAAGATTGGGTCGATCGTATCCTTTCCATCACCAAAGGCGACGACTACCTGCAAAACCCCCCAAAACAAGCCAGAGTAAAAGTCCTTGAAGCCGAAATCGACCAACTCGTTTACAAACTCTACGGCCTCACCCCGGAAGAAATCAAAATCGTTGAAGGCAAAGATGAAGACGCTGTTTGAGCAGATAAAAGCCCAAAGCAGTTTTGCGCAATTCAACTCAATCCCGGGCAGGATATATCTGCACATTCGTTCTGCAATTCCTTCAGGATTTTGGCGAATACATCTTTGAGCATTACCGGGAAAGCGAAGAATTTTTTCAGACACAAAAAGGCAAAATCAAAAAAGGAACCCTGTTATTCAACGAGATTGAAGCTCTTCACGCCTTTTTCAACGGCATAAACCGGGCGCATTTTGAATTCGCCCTGTCGCCTTCTGTTTATAAAGTGGTTTCAGCAAGTGGAGATAAAAGATTTGTTCAATGGCTTCATGAAGTATGGGACCGTTGGGAGGCAGTTGTTTCCGAATACGAAAATGGAGAAGCCTTTTCAGAAAACGCTGAAACGAATTATAAAAGTGCGGTTAATGACAACTCCCTGCTGGGCAGCCTTTCACAAGAAGACAAAAAGATTGTACTTGATGCCATCCGCTTTGATTGCAATGCGCTGTTAACCGTTGACCGTTTTGCAAAGGACCAGAATAAAAAGATATATGTATTCCGAAACTACAGCTTGATGATACTGACACCGGTCGAATTAATGAAGATAATAAAGCCCTATCAGGCGTTATGGTATTGATAATTTGGTGAAATCGGTTAGCCGGAGGGTTTCTCCCACAGAGCCTCCCAGCACTCCACACGCGGGTCTCCTTCGGCAAGCTCAGGACAAGTTTACTGGGGCGTTTCAATGAGCCAATCAGGCATTGCTTTGCACTTAGGCTTCCCTGCCTGAGGCAGGCAAGCTTCAGACGGTTTCTCCCAATTCCGCCTCCCGCGACAAGTTCGGGATCTTCGACCCCACGGCCGGCTCAAGACGGTAATGTCCTAATTTGAAAAACTATGAAAGTGAAAGGGTCAAATCTTCGTTTGACTTACCTTCTATTTAAATAAAAGTAAATAGAAGATTAGACCCCTTTTTGAGTTCCGTCCACCGGAGCTTAAACGAATAGAAGATATTGTTGTAGAACATCACAAACAACTGTTGGAGGAATACAATGGGTATTTTGGCACTGACAGCAGATGAGAGGGTCCAGGAAGTTAGATTCACCGAAGACACATTAAGTGTTGATCTTATGGATGGCCGTACTATAACTGTTCCATTGGTTTGGTATCCTCGACTCCTCAATGCCACATTTAAGCAGCTTTCCAATTGGGAAATATCTGGCGGAGGTTATGGTATCCACTGGCCTGATATTGATGAAGACCTTAGCACTGAAGACTTTCTTAGAGGGGCACCTGCGCCCCAGGCTCATAAACAAGCAGTGTAACCACGAGATTAACACCGAGAAAGGGTCAGTGCTTTTGACTCATTTAAAGATGGATTCCTGTCTCCCGGCTAATGCCCGGAACGGGGTTTGCTCGCACACCTCAACTCTAAGGTTAAAAACAAGGCAATATGGAGATCTATGTTTAATTTTAAACTGCCAGATTATGAAGTAATGATTCATATACATTACAACGATTTTGGAAAGAAACTGGAAAACGAGATTCTTTCTGAAACGTTGTTGTATGAACTTGATGAAAGCACTGAGTATCAAGGAAGAAAAGATTTCCATTGGACGTTTGGATCTTGGGATGAGGCTGTTCGCGCAGGTGAGATGCTTAGGAAATTCTGCGACAATCCAAATCTTCTGCTTCTGAAAGTAAAAGCCAACTACAACGAATATATAAAAGACATTGTTCACAAAGATTTAATCAGGCCGAAGATGTCACGGTAAGGGTAAGGGCTTATTTTCTAGCAAATGTATCGAGCAAAAATTGGACCAAGGTAAGTGATCGGCAATTTTGGTGGTAAAATTACCATAACTGGTCAGGAATCAGAAGTCAGGGGTCATAATAATACTGACCATCTTAAGAGTGTTACTTGTATTCATAGGAAAACCAATTGACACTCAGGCAGAAGTATGCGATATTTTTTTGAAATTACATTTGATATCCTCTGTGTAATCTACTTTGAACTATTGAGGGCACTATATGGCTCAGAAACTCATTGCTTTAGTCCTTTCCGATGCAGTAGCGACAGCTCCGGATGGAAAATTCACGCTTTACGGGCTTTTTGATACCATCAATTGTCGAAAAATCCCTACAAGACACCCACAGTTTTCTATTTTTTGGAAAATATACTCTGATCAGGAAGGAAAAGTTGCTCTCAAGGTAAAAAAGCCAGATGGTTCTGTGTTATTAAATATAGATCCAGTAAAAGTCAGACCTAAAAGCATATCACAAGGAGCAGCGACATTTGGTGGGGTTGAATTTCCCGTTTCAGGTGAATACAGTGTCGTTATGGTCTTCAATGATTCGGAGGAAATAGGTTCGACCATATTTACCATACATGAATTAGAATCCAATCACTGATTAAGGATGAAGTCATGAATCAGGCAATAACAGAAATATCCGGCGATGTTTTTATAGAAGATAATCCGGTAAGATTTGTCGTTCATGGAGAATTGGATTTTTTTTCGTCCTCAACCGCTCCTGTTTTCGACAATGAGATTAAAGATAAGGACGCAGAGTTTGAATGTGTCGGTTATAGCCCGAATCGCAATGTTTTTTTTGAAATCACTTCTTTCCCTAAAGCGGAGATTTCTCCAAAGTCTGCACTTTATGCATTTTCTGTGGCGGTTTCAGACATTCCAGAAGTAACGGCTGTTACCTATCAAGTTGAACAAGAGACAATAAGGATCTGGACTTTCATTCCAAAAAGAGACAAAGCAATTCGCAGGTCTATATATGAAAAAGAGTTTGCTCTGATGGATAACTACCCAAATATGATCTTTGATTTTAACGTAGTAAGCTTAGAGGGCTTTACCAGTTCATTTATTTCTCAGGATTCTCACGGATATCTTATATTTTACAGAAAATTAAATGGCGACTAAAAAGGAGCATATAAGAAAAGCTGAACATAATGAAAGGTTTATAGATCTGTTTGATATTGACACGACACCTTTCTTAGATTGGGTGATTACTGGCATTTTCTATTCTGCCATTCACTATATTAGGGCATTGGCTGCCAAATATGACCTTATAAATATATCAAGCTATGGTGATATGGATAATCTTTTTAACAGGATATCCGTTTTTAAAAACAACAGAACTGCTTATATGGACTATCGACAACTCAAAGATGACTCCAGAAGTGCGCGATATGAGATGGTAAAATTCTCGACACGAGAAGTAAGATCCTTAAAGAATGGAGAGTTTCAAAGAATAAAATCCTTTGTACTCGCGAACATTTAACAACTGACTACTCAACTTAATAGAAATCTGAGGTTTTCTCTCCTGATAATCTGATATGTCTGCAACATTTCACATACTATGAAATCCGTTAGCCAGAGGGTTTCTCCCACAGAGCCCCCGCCACTCTGCACGCGGGTCTCCTTCGGCAAACTCAGGACAAGCTTATTGAGATGATGAAGAACACCCACAAAAAAAGGCGTTTCACGTTAATCGGATTTTTTCTGACATGTCTGTTTCTGTTTCTGCTTTTTTTCACTTCCCCCGGCCCAGCGGAGGAACTGCCTCTGGTCTGGGTCGTCTCCACAGGAGGGACCATCGCCGAAAAGATTGATCCGGCCACCGGCGAGGCGTTGCCCGCCGTCTCCGGAGACGACCTCCTCAAGGCCGTGCCCGGTTTGAAGAAGGTCGCCCGTATCAAGGTATTCGAACTCTGCAATATTGACAGTTCGCACATGACCCCAGAGATCTGGAGAAATCTTTCCCTTAAGGTCAACGAATTGCTCGCCGATTCGGATGTGAAAGGGGTGGTCGTCACCCACGGGACCGACACCATGGCCGAGGCCGCCTTCTTTCTGGAACTGACAGTAACATCGAGAAAACCGGTGGTCTTTGTCGGGTCAATGCGCAACGCCTCGGAATTAAGCCCGGACGGCCCGGCCAATATCATGAACGCCGTCCTCCAGGTATGTTCAGACGCTGCCGCCAACTGGGGGGTTACCGTAACGCTCAACAACTATGTCAATTCAGCCTGGCATGTAAAAAAGACACAATCTACTAATGTCCAGACCTTTGTCTCAGGTCCGTATGGGTACTTGGGCTACATCATCATGGGAAAGGTCTTGCGCTACCAGGACCAGAGCCTCTTTCTGAAATTCCCTATCCCCCAAAAGATCCCCAAGGTTGCCGTCCTAACTACTTTTGCAGGAGATGATGGCTCACTGATCCGTCACGCAGTTGCCGGGGGAGCCAAAGGACTGGTGATAGAGGGAGTCGGGGCTGGTAATGTCAACCCAGAGGTCCGGAACGCCATCAAGGACGCCCTGGCCAGGAATATCCCGGTTATCATCACAACACGTGTCGAGTGGGGGGGAGTGGTCCCGGCTTATGGAGATATTGGAGGCGGAGCGGACCTGAAGAGAGTCGGGGCAGTTCTCGGCTCCCGAATAGACACCTACAAGGCCCGACTCCTGCTTATACTGGCCCTAGCCCAGCCGGACTTCTCAGTAGAAAAACTAAAAACCTACTTCAAGTATTAAACCCAAATAACTTGGTTTTATGAGGCAATCTACCCCCACATATGGGGACATCCTATGATTTTATGCGTTTCTTAGCATGAAACGAGCTGGGGTTGCCTATGAGAAAGTAAGTCAAGAAAAAACAGTTTTCCATTAACAAGAA